>DASXEF010000552.1:0-6388 GCA_036490255.1 Kofleriaceae bacterium | reverse complement strand
GCACGCGTATCAATCGCAACATCGAGATACGCGCGGACTGTTGTGGTCCATCGATTGCTGTTTGTGAAGATCAACTCGGCGGTCGGAGCGGGCCGTCAGGCGATGCGACAAATGCAAACGTGCAAGGCATCAGGGGCGCCTTGAAAGTCAGCGACTGATAGTCACGCCCGACGCCAGCATCGACCCTGACGGTCCCCTCGGGCCGCCGAGTGCTAACGTTTTCATGTGCGCTTCGTCGCGATGATCGCAGTGCTCGCGCTCGGCGCGTGCAGCCTGTTCGGGCACGGCGGCGAGCGCGACGATGCCGACGGCAACAGCGCGCTGATGCTCGCGGTCTGGCACGGCGACGCGCAAGCGGTGAAGCTCGCGCTCGCGCACGGCGGCGAGGTCGCGCACGCGAATCACGCCGGCGCGACCGCGCTGCACTTCGCGGTCGACGACGCGGCGAAGGTCAAGCTGCTGCTCGAGGCCGGCGCCGATCCGAACGTCGGCGATCGCACCGGCGTGACGCCGCTCGAGCTCGCCGTCGCGCGCGACGACGGCGGCCCCGTCGTCGCCTTGATGCTCGCGCACGGTGGCGATGCGAAGCGCGTCGACGGTAGCTTCGGCGCGAGCTCTCCCGCGACGCTGCAGTCGCTGCTCGCACGCGGCGCGAATCCGCGCGCCGATGAAGCCGTCGCCGTCGCGGCCGAGCGCGGCAACGTCGGCGCGATCGAGCTGCTCGTCGATCACGGCGCGAGCGTCGACGAGCAGAGCGGTCCGCTCGGCATCACCGCGCTGATGTGGGCCGCGCAGATGGGCTACCCCGATGCCGTCTCGTTCTTGCTCGCCCACGGCGCGAAGCCGAACGTACGCGAGCCGTTCAACGGCGCGACCGCGCTCGTGCAAGCGGCGGCTTCCGATCGCGCCGATCCGTCGATCGTGCGCGCGCTGCTCGATGCCGGCGCCGACGCGACGATTCCCGACGACGAAGGCGCCGACGCGCTCGCGTGGGCGATCCGCCGCGGCGATCCGGAGATCATTTCGTTGCTCGCGCCGCACGAGACCGGACCGCCGCGAAACCCCGCGCGGATGATGCACGGCGAGCACGTCGCGGCGAGCTCACCGCGCGCGGCGATCGAGCGTGCGATTCCACTGCTCGAGCGCGGCCGGGTCGAGTTTCGCGATCGCGCGCATTGTCCGTCGTGTCATCACGACGCGCTGCCGGCGCTCGCGATCGCCGCCGCGGCATCGCACGGCATTGCCGTCGATGAAGCCGCGCGCAAACGCGAAGCCGAGCTCACCGCGCAGTCGTTCCAGCGCCAGCGCGTGCGGTTTCCCGAGGGCATCGGCTTCGCCGACGACGTCGAGGCCGCGTACTTGCTGCTCGGGCTCGCCGCGAGCGGGTTTCCGCGCAACTCGACTACCGATGCGATGGCGCGCTACATCGCGCTGCACCAGGACGGCGACGGTCGCTTCCCGGCGATGATGCAGCGCATTCCCGCCGACGGCAGCGACGTCGCGCTCACCGCGGTCGCGATCCGCGCGCTGCAGACATACGCACCCGATCCCGCGCGCGTCGCACGTGCGCGTAACTATCTCGAATCGATCGCGGCGACGACGACCGAAGATCGCGCCTATCAGCTGCTCGGCCTGCATTGGGCCGGTGCGCCGGATCTGAACGCGCTCGCCGATCAGCTGATCGCGACCCAGCGACCCGACGGCAGCTTCGCGCAACGCGGCACGTTGCGCGGCGACGCCTACGCGACGGGGCAGGCGATCGTCGCGCTGCGCGAGGCCGCCGGTCGACCGGCGAGCGATCCGGCGATCGCGCGCGCCGTGCAGTTCCTGGTCTCGACGCAAGTCGGCGACGGCAGCTGGTTCGTCGCGTCGCGCGCGCTGCGATTCCAGCCGTTCCTCGACAGCGGGTTTCCGCAGGGGCGTTCGCAGTATTCGTCCGCGCTCGGCACGTCGTGGGCCGTGATGGCGCTCGCGGAAGCTTTATAGTCACGGCGTGCTGCCGATCGTCCAAGTCGGAGATCCCGTCCTGCGCCAAGTCGCGCGCCCACTCGCCGCAAACGAGATCATCTCGCTCGGCGACCTGATCGACGACATGCGCGACACGATGCGTGCCGCACCGGGCGTCGGGCTCGCGGCGCCGCAGATCGGCCGCTCGATCCAGCTCGCGGTGATCGAAGATCCGCCGCAGCGCCACGCGCAGCTCTCGCCCGAAGAGCTCGCCGAACGCGAGCGCACGGCGGTGGCGTTTCACGTCATCGTCAATCCGAAGCTGACGATCATCGGCGACGAGGTCGTCGATGCATTCGAGGGTTGCCTCAGCTTCGAAGGGTTCGTGATGATCGTGCGGCGCGCGCATCGCGTCCACGTCGACGCGCTCGACGAGCACGGCAAGCCGATCGCGATCGATGCGTCGGGCTGGTACGCGCGCATCCTGCAGCACGAGATCGATCACCTCAACGGCATCGTGTGCTGCGACCGGATGGATCCGCGCACGCTGGCGACGGGCGAGAACCATCGTCGATTTGGTTAAATGTAGGGCGCGACCGACAGCTTGTCGGTGACTGGCAACAGTGCCCGTCGCGCTAAGCGTCCGACACCGTGCTCGCGACGCGTGGCGTGGCGCTTGCTGAAACCCTCGCCATGCGGCTCCTTACGCTTGGCTTAACACTCGCCGTGGCTTGTCACGGTTCCGACAACAACGCGATGACCGATGCTGCCGGCACGACCGACGGCTCGTCGCTCTCGCCCGACGCGCTGTACACCGATCCCGTCGCGTTCATGTACAAGCCGGCCTGGACCGGCGTGCAATCGGTCGACGTGATCGGCGGCTTCGGCATGGGCTCGGGCGTCGATTGGGTCACGCCGATCGCGACGCTCACCGAAGGCTCCGACGGATCGTTCACGGGATCGGCGATGGTGCCGGCCGGCACGTATCCGTTTCTGTTTCACGTCGTCGGCGACAACGCCGCCGGCTCGGGCTCGGCGACCTACTCGCGTTACGCGCTCGACGAAACCGTCGCCGAGTTCGAGCAGTGTCCCGACGGACCGACGGCCGGCAACGATCCGAACCCGTGCTCGCTCGTGACGGTGCCGCAGGACAATCCCGAGACGATGTACGCGGTGAAGGGCACGGTGACGCTCGGCGGCTCCGACGCCGCGAAGTATCTCGTCGTGCTCGAGCGCGACGAGCCGAGCTCGCACCACTTCTTCGTCAATCGCCTCGGCACCGGCGCGAACGGCACGTACACGTTCCGCGTCGCCGCCGGCACGTATCGCGTGCAGGTGCAGTGGGCGGGCTACGAGTCGACCAAGGACTCGGCGGTAAATCCCGCGAAGCAAGACACGGTGCGCCGCACGATCTCGTCGGCGTTCGCGGTCGCCGCGACGACGCAGGTGTCGAACGCCGACGTCATGCCGCCTGACTACTCGACGTTCGGCCCGAGCGGCTCGGCGTCGCCGCTGCCGACGACGTTCACGTTCCCCGCCGTTGCCGCGACGCACCTCGACGTCTACGGCCCCGGCGCCGAGATCGGCGACCCGTGGTACGCGGGCTCCGCGACCGCGACCGGCTCGGCGGCGTTCGACGGCACGTTCAACACGGCGCAAGCCGGCTCCGACACCGTCGACAAGAGCGACACGTACAGCTGGGGCATCGAGTGGGCGCAGACCGATATCGTGACCGGCAGCGGCGGCGGTAGCGGCAGCGACAACGGCGCGAAGTGGACCGCGCAGAGCCTCGTCTATCCGGTGTCGTGGCCGAACGACTAGGCGAGCCCGCGGCGCAGCACGTCGGCGAGCTCTGTCGTGCCTTTGATCGTGCGGCCTTTGCCTTCGAAGCTGAGGAGGCCCTTGCCGGATGCTTCGGTCATCTCGCGATACAAGCCGGCCATGTCTTCCGAGAACCCGAGCTTGGTCAGCGTCGGCACCATCTGCTCGATCGGTAGTGCAGTCGCCGTGACGGGCCTGCCGAGGATCTGGCTCGCCGCGGCAGCGGCATCGACGTAGCTGTAGTCGCGCGGACCGTGCAGCTCGATCCACTGCGTCGTGCTCGGCGGCGACAGCAGCGCGTCGGCGGCCGTCGCGCCGATGTCGCGCGAGGCGATCATCGGGAACGGATAGCCTTCGCCGCCGCCGAACACCGGAAGCACGCCGTCGGATTTCATCGGGTACGCGTTCGCGAGCACGTTCTCCATGAAAGACGCGGCGCGCAGCAGCGTCAGCTTCGTGGCCGTCTTCGAGAGCACGACCTCGCCGTAGTGGCTCACTGCGATCGGGCCGTTGCCCGACGGCAGTTGCGCGCCGACCGCCGACAAGAACACCGCGTGCGGGACTTTCGCGGACGCGAGCCCGGCCGCGTAGTTGTCGACGATGCGGCGATTCTTCGCGAGCACCTCGTTCGATTTGAGATCGGGCGGGATCATCAGATAGGCGCCCTCGGCGCCGGCGAGCGCCTTTGCGACGAACGCGGCATCGGTGACGTCGCCGACCACGACCTCGGTGGCCTTCACCTTGCCGTCGTTGGTGCGGACGACCGCACGCACGTGCTTGCCCGCTGCGAGCAAGCGCTCGACGACGATCGATCCCGTATTTCCCGTAGCGCCGAAGACCGTGAACATGTGCAGCTCCTTGCTGGTGTGGTCGACAACATGCGGCCGCGGCGAACATCTGTCTAATGCATGATATGAATAGTCGACATGCATGACGCGCATGATGTGCCGGACCTCGATCTGCTGCGCGCGTTCGCGACGCTGCACCACGAGCGACATCTGTCACGCGCGGCGATCCGCGTCGGGCTATCGCAGCCGGCGATGAGCCGCGTGCTCGGCCGATTGCGCGTCGCGTTCGGCGATCCGCTGTTCGTGCGCACGCCGCGCGGCATGTTGCCGACGTCGCGCGCCGACGAGCTCGCGCCGCAGGTGCTCGCCGTGCTCGATGCCGCCGGCAAGTTGATCCGGCCGCCCGCATTCGATCCGGCGACGCTCGCGCGCACGTTCACGATCGGCGTGTCGGACTTCTTCGACGCCGAGCTGATCCCGAGGCTGATCGAGATCCTCGCTCGCGAGGCTCCCGGGGTCGCGATCACGACGCGGCCACCCGCCGACGACATCGCCGACGCGCTCGCCGGTGGTCGCTTCGATCTGCTGCTCGGCGTCCGCGAGAGCGTGCCCGCCGACGCGCAGATCACGAAGCTCTACGACGAGACCTTCGTCTGCGCGGTGCGTCGCGATCACCCGCGCGTCGGCAAGCGGCTGTCGATCGAGCGCTTCGTCGCCGAGCGCCACTTGCTGATCGCGCCGGGCGGCAATCCGGGCAGCCGGGTCGACACGGCACTCGCCGCACGCGGCTTGTCCCGCCGCGTCGTCGCGCGCGTGCACACGTTTCTATCGGCGCCCGCGATCGTCGCGAGCAGCGACCTCATCCTCACCGCGCCTCGCCGCGTGCTCGAGCCGCTCGCGAAACCCTTCGCGCTGCGGCTGTTGCCTCCACCTGTCGACGTCGCTGGGTTCTCGTTGTTCGCTGCGTGGCACCCGCGCGTCCATGGCGATCCCGCTCACGCGTGGTTTCGCGCCGTGCTGGGTGCAGCGAGCAAGCGCTGATTAGTTGCAGCGGCGTTCGCACACGCGGCGGCCGTGGTCCCACCAGCAATCGGTGCGGCAACGCGGGCCCGTGTGAACGATGCAGCTCGACAACGTACCTGCCAGAACAGCGAGCGCGGCAATCCAGCGGAGTTTCTTCATACCCTCAAGACTTGCACGAGGCGCGCCCGGTTAAGAGGCCCGTAAGCAGCTTCCGTAGTCTGCCGGTCGGCGAGCGGATGTGAACCACCGTGAACGTGCCGCACGGTTACGCGGTGGGACGATGTCCTACTGGATCACGACCGGCATCGGCGGCACCAGCACGAGCACGGTCCGCTGGTCCAACACGTTGCAGCCGCCGGCGAGCACGCTGATGGTCGCCTCGAAGATCTGGGCCGCGTCGGTCTGCGGCACGAAGTCGTTGTAGGCGTCGACCGTGAACGTGACCTGCGTGCCGGGCGTGACGCCATCGAACTGGTTGCCGACGATCGTCGGCGGCGGCACGATCGGCGGCGGCGGCGGCAGCACCCACGACACCGGCGTCACCGCCTTCAAGAAGTCCGCGGTCGTGTGCGTACCGGGCAGCGCATCGCCGTAGATATCGGTCGTCACGCCGGCTTCCTGCGTCGGCACGTCGAACTGCGCGAACCGCGCGAGCATCTCGATGCCGGTCGTCACGCCCGAGCCCACCCCGGCGCCCGACGTGTTGACGCGAAACACCAGCGGGCACAGGCCGTCGACATCGGTCGCCATCCCGGCGCCGTTCAGGCCGGTGCAGCACTGCGCCGAGCTGCAGCCGGCCGGCCGCGTGC
>DASXEF010000512.1:0-1549 GCA_036490255.1 Kofleriaceae bacterium | reverse complement strand
CGCCGGCGTCGCGATCGCGCTCGCGCTGGTCGTGCTGTCGCGCTACTCGCGGCTCGGCGATCTGCTGCGCTTCGGGCTCGCCGAGCATGATCGCCGGCCGCCGCACGAGCGGTTCGCAGGAGTCTCGCTCGTGCTCGCGGGCCTGCCGATCGCGGCGATCGCGCTCTACATCGCGTATCGCTGGGCGCTCGTCTATCTGCGCGATCGCCACTCGTTGCCGCTCGAGGTCATCGTCGCGATGCTCGTCGGGCTCGCCGCGATCGCGATCGCACTTCCGATCGCCTTCGTGATCGGCCGTATCGTCGAGCGCGGCCTCGTGCGCCTCGCGCTGCCGAAGCTCGGCTCGCCGCTAGCGCCGGCGATCGCAGCCGGCGCGATGATCGCGCTCGCCCTTGCCGCATGGGCGATCACGCAGTGGGAGACCGTGCGGCAACTGCCGCTGCGCGGCGATCTCGTCGCGGTGATCGGCCTCGCGCTCGCGCTGCCTGCATTCGGCGTCGCGAGCGCGCTCGAAGCGAAGCTCGAAGCGCTGCGGCCGTGGCCGCGTCGCGGCACGTGGCTCGGCGGCGCGATCGCCCTCGTCGTGCTGACGCTGTGGGCCGGCGGCTCGGCGTCGCTGATCAAAGCCGAGACGAACTACACCGGGCTCGGCGGCGGCATCGCGCGCGGGCTGCGCACCGTGCTCGATCGCGATCGCGACGGCTACTCGCCGTTTCTCGGCGGCGGTGACTGCGACGACGGCGATCGCACCGTGCATCCGGGCGCGCCCGAAATTCCCGACGACGGCATCGATCAGAACTGCCTCGGCGGCGACGCGACCGGCAAGCCGTACAAAGAAGATCCGAGCTTCGTCGCGGTGCCGCCGAGCGTGCCGAAAGACTTCAACGTCCTGCTGATCACGATCGACACGACGCGCGCGGATCACCTGGGCACGTACGGCTACAAGCGGCCGACCTCGCCGAACATCGACAAGCTCGCCGCCGACGGCACCGTGTTCGTCAACGGCTGGGCGCACGCGCCGTCGACGCGCTACTCGATGCCGGCGATCTTGACCGGCCGCTTGCCACTCGACGTCTATTACGACTACTCGGTGAACTGGCCCGGCCTCTTGCCGAAGGCGACCACGCTCGCCGAGATGCTCAAGCCGCTCGGCTTCGTGACCGGCGCGATCACGAACTACGAGTACTTCGATCCGAAGCGCCACTTCAACCAAGGCTTCGACGAGTACGACAACTCCGATGCGGTGCTGCACGGCGGCGTGCCCGGCAAAGGCCCCGAAGAAACGCACGGCAGCTCGTCGAAGCAGCAGACCGACAAGGCGATCGCGTACGTCGACCGACACGCGAGTCAGCGCTGGTTCTTGTGGGTGCACTATTACGATCCGCACTACGCGTACGAGACGCACCCGGAAGTGCCGTCGTTCGGCAAAGACGACATGGCGCTCTACGACGGCGAGATTCGCTTCACGGATCTGCATCTCGGCCGATTGTTCGACGAGCTGCGTGCAAAGGGTCTCTACGACAAGACCGTCGTGGTGATCACGGGCGAT
>DASXEF010000509.1:0-1926 GCA_036490255.1 Kofleriaceae bacterium | reverse complement strand
GTCATGATCCCGATGCGCGACGGCGTGAAGCTGCACACCGTGATCTTGGTGCCGCGCGGCGCGAAGCACGCGCCGATCTTGCTGACGCGCACGCCGTATCACGCGAGCAAGCGCGCCGATCGCAACGACAGCACGGACCTCGCGTCGGTGCTGCCGATCAGCCACGACGTGTTCTCCGGCGGTGATTACATCATCGCGTTCCAGGACGTGCGCGGCAAATACGGCTCCGAAGGCGACTACGTGATGACGCGTCCGCTCAAGGGCCCGCTCAACAACTCGCAAGTCGATCACTCGACCGACGCGTACGACACGATCGATTGGCTCGTGAAGCACGTGCCCGAGACCAACGGCAAGGTCGGCATGATCGGCAGCTCGTACGAAGGTTTCACCGTGCTGATGGCGCTCGTCCATCCGCATCCCGCGCTCAAAGCCGCGGTGCCGGAATGCCCGATGGTCGACGGTTGGCGCGGCGACGATTGGTTTCACAACGGCGCCTATCGCAACGTCAACCTCGACTACATCTGGGGACAAACGGCGCAGAAGGGTGAAGGCGAAGGCCTGCCGCGCAGTGGCCACGACGACTACGCGGGATTTCTCGCCGCCGGCTCGACCGGCGACTACGCACGCGCGCGTGGGATGGAGCAACTGCCGTACTGGAAGAAGGTCACCGAGCATCCCGCGTACGACGCGTACTGGCAGGATCAAGCGCTCGACAAGCTGCTCGCGAAACAACCGCTGGCCGTGCCGACGCTGCTCGTCGACGGCGAATGGGATCAAGAAGACAGCTACGGCGGCCCGCACGTCTACGCCGCGCTCGAGCCGAAGGACACCGCGAACGACAAGCTGTTCCTCGTGCTCGGCCCGTGGCGACACTCCGGTCAGGGCTACGACGGCACGACACTCGGCGCGCTGCACTTTCCGACCGACACCGCGCACGACTTCCGCAAGAACGTGCTGAAGCCGTGGCTCGATCAACGCCTGCTCGATTCGGCGCCGCGCGCGAACACGGCGCCGGTCACCGTCTACGAGACCGGCACGAACGAGTGGCGCCGCGCCACCAAGTGGCCGCTCGCACCGAGCACGACGATGCTCTACGCGAACGCGAGCGGTCGCGCCGGCTGGGACGCCCCGAGAGCCGCCGGCTTCGACGAGTACGTCAGCGATCCGCAGAAGCCGGTGCCGAACATCCCGCGCCCGGTGCGGTTCTCCGAGCGCGATCAATGGACGACGTGGCTCGTCGCCGATCAGCGCGCCGATGTCGATCGCCCCGACGTGATCTCGTACACGACCGATGTGTTGACCGCGCCGGTGCACGTCGCGGGCGCGCCGGCGGCGAGCTTGTTCGCGTCGACGAGCGGGACCGACAGCGACTGGATCGTAAAGCTTGTCGACGTCTACCCCGACGAAGATGCGGCCACGCCGGCGATGGGCGGCTACGAGCTCGGCGTCGCGATGGAGATCTTTCGCGGCCGCTACGTCAACGGGCTCGACAAACCGGCGCCGCTGCCGGCGAACCAAGCCGTGCACTACAACTTCGCGCTGCCGAACGTCGACCACGTGTTCTTGCCGGGCCACCGGATCATGATCCAGATCCAGTCGACGTGGTTTCCGTATTACGACCGCAACCCGCAGACGTTCGTCGACAACATCTTCTTCGCGAAGCCGAGCGATTATCAGAAGGCGACGCAGCGGATCTATCACCAGCCGAATGCGGCGACCGCGATCGCGTTGCCCGTCGTGAAGTGATCGCGAACGGGAGCCGTCGCGTGCTAGTGCCAATGCCGGTCACATAAGCGCAACCGATCGAAATCGATCGTCTTTCCGTCGAGCCCGAGCCCGAGCCCGAGCCCGAAATCGGATCTTCGGATCGAGAACCCAGACGACCCCATGCTCGACGAGCGGAAGATCGGGCTCGGGCTCCAGCCT
>DASXEF010000503.1:0-10445 GCA_036490255.1 Kofleriaceae bacterium | reverse complement strand
CGAGCGCTATTTCCCGCCGGCGGCGAAAGCGCGCATGCAGCAGATGGTCAAGAACATCCTGCTCGCGACCGGCGACGCGATTCGCGATGCCGCGTGGATGACCGACGCGACGAAGCAGCGCGCGCTCGGCAAGCTCGCCACGTTCAATCCCAAGATCGGTTATCCCGACAAGTGGAAGGACTACAGCAGCGTGCACGTCACGCGCGATGGGCTGTGGGACGACGTCGTCGCGGGCAGCAAGTTTCTCGCGGCCGACGACGCCGCGAAGATCGGCAAGCCGGTCGATCGCACGTTGTGGGGAATGACGCCGCCGACCTCGAACGCGTACTACAACCCGCAGCTCAACGAGATCGTGTTTCCAGCCGGCATCTTAGTGCCGCCGGGCTTCGACATGCAGGCGAGCGACGCGGTCAACTACGGCGCGATCGGCACCGTGATCGGTCACGAAGTCAGCCACGGCTTCGACGATCAAGGCGCGCAGTACGACGAGACCGGCGCGCTCGCGAACTGGTGGACGCCCGAAGATCTCAAGCAGTTCCAGGCGCGCGGCAAGTGCGTCAGCGATCAGTTCGATGGCTACTTCATCGAGCCGGGCATTCACATCAACGGCAAGCTCGTGCTCGGCGAATCGATCGCCGATCTCGGCGGCGTGACGATCGCGTGGCGTGCGTATCAGCGCTCGCTCGCCGGCAAGCCGGGGGAGACGATCGACGGCTTCACGCCCGAGCAGCAGTTCTTCCTCGGCTGGGCGCAGTGGCGCGGCGACGAGACGCGGCCCGAAGAGCAGCGCTTGATGGTGCAGAACGATCCGCACCCGGTCGCGAAGTACCGCGTGATCGGCCCGCTGTCGAACACGCCGGCGTTCGCGAAAGCATTCGGCTGCAAGGCCGACGCACCGATGGTGCGCGCCGACGCCAAGCGCTGCAGCGTCTGGTAGCCGATGCCGTGATCGTACTCGTACTCGTACTCGTACTCGTACTCGAAACGCCTGCGTACCGGCCGAAGATCACGCGAACCTTGTCGCGATAATTGGACGCAAGCTCCGCGTTGAACGGTTGCAGCCGAATGACTCCTTCGAGGCCCGGCTGGATATGAAAGACGTTTCGTTCACGAACGCTAACCAGCGCTCCGGCGGTGTGATCCGGCGCGCCGAATCCGAATTGTTGGCCGCATCGAATGCGAGCCACGAGCACGTTCGACGATCACGCGCCGCTAGCGGCCGTCGCCGAGCAGCTGCTTCCACGCCTCGACGGTCGTCTTCGCGCGCAAGCCGGGCGCGCGCTCCTGGCGATTGCCGCCGACCACCGAGACGTCGAAGATGTTCGCGTCGGGGATCGAGAGGTCGCGGTAGCGCGCCGGATCGCGGCGATGCGCGCCGGCGAACCAGCGATCGACCGGCGTCGCGCCACCGTCGGCCGATTCGGTCGGCGCGGAGAACAGCACGACCCGCGCGAGCTCCTGTTGTTGCGCGAGCAACGCCGCGAGCTCCGCGCCCTGGCCGAAGCCACCGATCGCGATCCGCGACCACCGAACCTCGCCGTGATCGAGATACGCATCCCAGCCCGCGGTCGGGCTCGTGCGCACGAGATATGCGAGCAGCTTCGCGAGCCGGGCCGCGATATCGGCGCGCGCGCCGTCGTGCGGGAACGACAGCGCGATGACGCGATAGCCGAGCGTCGTCGCGAAGTCGTAGACCTCGCTCGGTCCGATCTCCGGCGTCGAGCCGATCCCGCCGAGGTAGACGAAGAGCTTGCCGGCGCCGGGCGGCACGTATTCGACGACGCTCGGCGCCGTATCGGCGACGCTCGGATCGGCGTCGTGCGGCGAGATCGAGCTGCGCGTCAGCGCGGGCGGCCCGGCGGCGCGATGCGAGATCGACGTCGCGAGATAGACGCCGAGCGCGGTCGCGACGGCGATCAACGCCGCCGTGAAGATCCACACGCGCGAGCGTTTTCGCGCCGGCGGCTTCGGTAGCGCGACGTGCATCATCACCGTCGGCGTCGCAGCGGCCGTCGACGGCGCGCGGCACAACACGTCGAGCTCGGTCGCGAGCTCGAACGCGTTCGCGTAGCGCGCGTCGCGATCGTGCGCCATCGCGCGTGCGGTGATCGCCGCGTAGCGAGCGGAGACGTTCGGATTTGCCTGCTGCAACGGCGCGAACTCGGCAGCGACGATGCGAGTGAGCGTCTCGAGATCGTTGCCGACGTCGAACGGACGCCGGCGCGCGGCGGCTTCGTACATCACGATGCCGAGCGAATAGATATCGGTGCGCGCATCGACGGTCTCGCCGCGAGCTTGCTCGGGCGACATGTATTCGGTCGTACCGACGACGATGCCGGCTTGCGTCAGCGCGGGTTGATCGATCGCGCGCGTGAGCTTCGAGATGCCGAAGTCGAGCACCTTGACGAGCTCTCGATCGGTGACGAACAAGTTGGCCGACTTGACGTCGCGATGGACGATCGATTTCGCGTGCGCTGCAGCGAGCGCGCGTGCCGCTTGCGCGAGCAAGAAGGCGATGCGCGCCTCGCTCAACACTTCGCGCGCGAGCAGCGCCGAGAACGACTCACCGTCGAGCATTTCCATCACGATGAACATCCGGCCGTCGATCTCGCCGACGTCCAAGATCTCGACGACGTGCTCGTCGGCGACCGACGCCGCGAGCCTCGCCTCGCGCTCGAACCGCGCCATCATCTCGGCGTTGTTCATGTGCTGCTCGCGCAAGAGCTTGATCGCGACGCGCCGGCCGATGCCGATGTGCATCGCTTCGTAGACCAGGCCCATGCCGCCACCGCCGATCGGCCGCGTGATCTGATAGCGCTCGAGCAAGATCCGGCCGATCATCGGATCGAACGACTCGCTCGCGAACGCCAACGTATCGCTGTCTGCGCCCACGGACGCGTTCAAGCATAGACGAAGAATCCCCCGGCACGAGCTATCGAAATGCCGATCAGATCGGCGAGGCTGCACGCGTCGTGCGGCGCGTCCTCGCAGTGCTGGTGTGCGCCGGTTGTGGCCATTCGGCGCTGATCGGCCGCGACGATACCGACTATCGACGCGCGGTCGAGCGTTACGCCTTAACCCGACGCCTCGTCACGGAGTCGCTCGCACCCGACGATGATCAGGAAATGTTCCTGATGGCCGAGGCGATGTTCCGCTATCGGTTCGCGGCGCCGGCGCGCAACCCGGCAGGCTATCTGGCCGAAATCGGCGCGTCGATCATCGACGTGCCGGCGCTCGAATCGCTCGCAGGCTCGCTCGATCTGTACTCGCTCCGGCTCAAGACGAACGACGGCGCGGTCCAGCTGTGGGAGACGTTGCTCGCGCGTGATCTCGACACGCCGCTCGCCGCGTTCTCGCTGTATCGGCTCGGCTGGGCGTATCGCAAGTCGATCGTCTCGGGCTTGCCGCGCAGCTCCGACCGCGCGTTCGACGATCTGATCGCTCAGCATCCCGCGTCGCCGCTCGTGCCGCTCGCGACGGCGGCGAAACGCGTTCGCTGGAAGTCGCCCGGCGCCGCGACCGCGTGGTCGCTGATTCCGGGCGCCGGCCAGATGTACACCGGCAAGTACGCCAGCGGCACGATCCGGCTCGCGATCGCGGTGGTCGCGGCCGCAGCCGTCGTGTTGCCCGCGGTCATCGCGTACGAGCGCCGCGACGAGCTGAGCTGGAGTGCCGACTGGCCGCTGATCGTTTCGGGCGTGATCGGCGGTACCGTGTTGACCGTCGACTACTCGCGCGCGTACGACGACGCGCTCCGCGACGTGATCGAGATCGATGACGAGCAAGAAGCGAAGTTCGAAGCCGCGCATCCCGACGCGCCGTAGTGGCACCGAGGCTGCAATCGACGTTGCTATGGCCCGTGACAAGCTCGCGAAATACCGCTCGATGCGCGATTTCTCGCAGACCGCCGAGCCGAGCGGCGCACGCGCACACGACGCGGCGCACAACTCGTTCGTGATCCAGCAGCACGCCGCGCGCCGGATGCACTACGACTTTCGCCTCGAGCTCGACGGCGTCCTGTTGTCGTGGGCGGTGCCGAAGGGACCGAGCTTGTCGCCGTCGGAGAAACGGCTGGCGGTGCGCACCGAAGATCATCCGCTCGACTACGCCGGCTTCGAGGGCGTGATCCCGAAAGGCCAGTACGGCGGCGGCACCGTGAGCGTGTGGGATCGCGGCACGTGGCAGCCCGAAGGCGATCCGCACGAGGCGATGCGCAAGGGCCGGCTGACGTTCGAGCTGCACGGCGAGAAGCTGCACGGGCGCTGGCACTTGATCCGCACGCGCGGCACCGGCAAGGCCGACAACTGGCTCTTGTTCAAGTCGCGCGACGAGGCCGCGAACGAGAACGAGGACATCGTCGCGAAGCGGCCGGAGAGCGTGATCAGCGGGCGCACGCTCGATCAGATCGCCGGCGCCGCCGATCGCGTGTGGCACAGCAATCGCGGCGGTGGCGACGTCGCGGCGCTCGTCAAGCAGCTGCCGCTCGGCTTCGAGCTGACGAACCTCGACAAGGTGCTCTATCCCGAGCAGAACATCACGAAGGCGCAGCTCGTCGCGTATCTCGCGGTCGTCGCCGACTGGATGCTGCCGCACCTCGGCAATCGTCCGCTCACGCTGGTGCGCTGTCCCGAAGGCAGAGCGAAGCCGTGTTTCTTTCAGAAGAAGATCTCGGCGGGCGCGCCGAGCGCGGTGCACGCGGTCGACATCGACGGCGCCGATTACATGACCGTGCGCGACATGCCGGGCGTCATCGCGCTCGCGCAGCTCGGCACGCTCGAAGCTCACGTCTGGGGCTGTCACGCCGACAAGATCGAGCGCCCCGACTTCATGGTGTTCGACCTCGATCCCGACGTCGATCTCGCGTGGGATCGCGTCGCGCTCGCCGCGCTCGACATCCGCAAGCGGCTGCGCGCGCTCGGGCTCGAGAGCTGGGTCAAGACGACGGGCGGCAAAGGCCTCCATGTCTGCGTGCCGCTCGCGCGCAAGCTCGATTGGGACAAGCACAAGGCGTGGAGCAAGGCGTTCGCCGACAAGCTCGCGCACGACGAGCCGACGCTGTACACGTCGAACATGGCCAAGGCGGCGCGGCGCGGCAAGATCTTCGTCGACTACTTGCGCAACGGCCGCAACGCGACGTTCATCTGCGCGTACTCGCCGCGCGCGCGCGAAGGCGCGCCGGTATCGACGCCGATCACGTGGGAAGAGCTCGCGCACGGCATCGATCCGCGCGCGTTCACCACGCAGACGATTCCGGCACGGCTCGGCCAGCTCGCGCGCGATCCGTGGCACGGCATCTACGACGCGCCGCAATCGATCACCGCGGCGATGTGGAAAGCCTTTTCCTGAATGCGTCGGCTCGCGATCGCCGCATCGTTGATCGCGTGCGGCGCGCCATCGCCACCGCCACCGCTGTCGTCGACAATTGCCGCGCGACCGCGCGCGAGCTGCGCGTTGCCGGCGCCGCGGCGCACGCCGATCGAGCTGGCGTTCGAACGCGAGCTCGGCACCATCGCCGGCCGCAGTTGGATCGTCGCGCAGCGTCGCAACGACGAGGTGCTGGTCGCGCTCGACGATAACGGCCAGCTCGCGATCACCGAGCTCGGCGCGAATCACGATCACGGGCCGTCGCTACAGCTCGTGGTCGTCGGCGATCAGTTGTGGGTCGCGCTGATCGATCGAAGTGATCGCGAGACCGACTACGTGCTCGATCTGACGACCGCGCATCCGGCGCGACGCGCGGTCCCGCTCGTCGGCATCGGCGACACGCAGGTCGCGATGAGCGCGACCCGGATGTTGCGTCATCCGCGAGAGCAAACCGGCGCGAGCTTCGAGCTGGTCGATCGCGCACGCGGCACGATCCTCGGCCGCGCGAGCTACACGACGCTCGGCGTCGACTCGCCGTGGCTGCGCTGTAACCGCGACGCGTGCTTCGCGATCACGACCGCGTACGATCAGCGCGGCAAGCTCGAGGTCGTCTCGTTTCGCTTCGCCGCCGACGGCACGACGACACGTGAAGACCTCGGCGAAACGGAGCCCGAGCCGTTCGTCGCGATCGCAGATGGCGAGCGCACGCGCGTGGCGTGGCGCGAATATGGCCAAGGCGTGCTCGCAGTGACGCTCGATGCATCGGGTCACGCGATGGCGCCCACCGCGGTGCCGCGATCGACCATGACCTACGATCTCGCCTGGCTTCCGACCGAGCCGCCGACGCTCGTCTATGGCGATCGCACGGGTTGGTTCTCGATCGACGGGCACTCGCTCGGCCTGCCGAGCACGTCGCATCTCGACGCCGCGCGCACGCCCGACGGCATGCTCGAGATCGCGTACAGCTCCGAGGTCACGATCGATTCGGACGCCGCGCCGTCGCAGAACATCGCGACGTTCGCCGGCGGCCCGCCGATCGATCTGCAATTCGGCGGGCGCCATTACAGCTGGATCGCGTTGCCGTTGCTCGCGCCGGGCTTCGTCGCGGCGATCGTGCTCGAGCAGGGCTACGGTCCGCAGGCCGGCGAGGTCGTGACGCTCCGCGCGCCGTGCCGGTGATCGCGTAACTCGGCGAGATCGCAAGCGGTCACAAAATCGATCGCGGCCTTGTCCAACCGGAAAGGAGATCGCGATGACCAAGCTCGCTCTATTCGCAATGACGGTATTGGCTACGACGGCGCTTGCAGACACTCACAAGCAGGCCGACCTGCACTGGATGCAGCCGTTCGGCGCACACGGGCCGCAATTCGGCTTCGTCGAGGGCAAGTTCGGCGATTCGCATCCCGCATCGTTCTTCGTGAAGTTCAGCGCCGGCGGCGATTCCGGCTGGCACTTTCACAATCACGAGTACAAGGCCGTCGTGGTCGCGGGCACGTTCACCCAGCAGCAAGACGGCGAGGCCACCGAGACCCAGCTGCCGCCGGGCACGTTCTTCACGCAGCCCGGCAAGATCGCGCATCGCAACGGTTGCCTCAAAGGCGCCGATTGTTTGGTGTACGTTCACTTCGACGATGGCGCGGACAGCACGCCGGTGAAGCACTGATGGACTCCGACGCGGAGCTCGTCGAACGCGCAAAATCGGGCGAGCGAGCCGCGCTCGACCAGCTCGTGCGTGCCACCAAGGATCTCGTGTTCAACCTCGCGATCCGCATGCTCGGCTCGCCCGCCGATGCCGAAGACGCGACGCAGGAGATCTTGATCAAGATCGTGACTCACCTCGCGTCGTTTCGCGGAGACAGCGCGTTTCGCACGTGGGCGTATCGGATCGCGACGAATCACCTGCTGACGTCGCGCAAGCGCGGCGCCGAGCTTCGCGTCGAGAGCTTCGAGCAGATGGGCGAGACGCTCGACGCCAATCTCGCCGCCGGCGATCCCAGCGCCGACGATCAGATACTCGTCCGCGAAGCGAAATTGATCTGCACGTCGATGATGCTCGCGTGTCTCGATCGCGACCATCGCCTCGCGTACGTGCTCGGCGAGATCTTCGAATTCGCGAGCGACGAAGGCGCCGCGATCCTCGACATTTCGTCGGACGCGTTTCGCAAGCGGTTGTCGCGGGCGCGCGAACGGATGACCGAGTTCATGGCCGCCCGTTGCGGGCTGATGAACCCGGGCAGCGCGTGCCGATGTGCGAAGCAAGCCGGCCACGCGGTCGCGTCGGGTTACCTCGATCCGAAGCGGCTCGCATGGGGCGCGCTCGGCCGGCGCGAGCTCGGCACCGACGTCGACGTCGTCGCGCACGCGATCGAAGTGTTTCGCTCCCACCCGGACTTCATCGCGCCCGACGCGGTGCTCGCCGGGATCAAGCAAGTGCTGGCGTGACGCGCTAGGTTCGGCGCATGGTAGCTCCCCGTCAGACGCAGCGCCTGCACACGCTGCGTAACCGCGCGAACCTGAAGCGCAGCTTTGGGCAACGCGTCGCCGATGGCATGACCGAAATGTTCGGCAGCACGCCGTTCCTCGTCGTGAACGCGGTGTGGTTCGTCGTGTGGATCGTGTGGAACTCGTTGCCCGGCGTGCAACCGTTCGACAAGTTTCCGTACGGCATGCTGACGATGGCGGTCTCGCTCGAGGCGATCTTCTTGTCGATCTTCGTGCTGATCGCGCAGAACCGCTCGGCGCGGATCGACGAGCTCCGCGCGGAAGTCGATCTGCAGGTCAACATGATCGCAGAAGCCGAGCTGACCAAGCTGCTGCAGATCGTCACCGAGCTCGCGAAGCGACAGGGCATCGACGTCTCCACCGATGTCGAGCTGCAAGCGATGATCGCGCCGACCGACGTCGCCGAGATCGAGAAAGTTCTGCAGGCGGAAATCTCGCCGGCCGCGCACCATCTCAAGCCGAAACCGCCGCGTTAGTGCGCGAGCGCGTAGTCGAGCGCGGCGCGTGCCGCAGCGACTTGCGCCGCATTGCACTGCTCGGGCGTCGCGCGCGGGCTGTCGGGATAGACCTCGGTCGTCGTCTTGTACTTCGCGGGCGTGATGCCCGCACACAGGCCGAGCTCGACGAGCGCGTACTCGATCACGCCGGGCGCGACGACGGGCGAGCCGATGATCTCGTGCTTGTCGTCGGCGGGCGCGATGTGCGTGACGCGCGCGACGGCGGCGATCACCGCTTGTTGAAACGCGGGCTGCGGCGCCGCGCTGTCGTCGACGAGGTAGAAGCCGTCGGGGATCGTGCCGGGCTCCGACGGTGTGCCGTCGCGTGCGGCGAGCGCGGGGCGAAACTCGGTCTCGTCGCTGTCGGTCGTCTCGTGCAAGTCGATGTGCACGATCACGCGATCGCGAAGCGGCGCGACCAGGCGCCACAGCGCGGCCGATTCCGGTGCAGGGCTGTTGTCGCGAAACGAGCGATTCGGATCGAGCGCGAACGGATTCCAGCGATGGATCCGCTCGTAGGCCCACGGGCTCACGCACGGCGCGACGAGGACGTCGAGCTTGCCGGCATAGTCGGCGAGGTGGCGATCGCAAAACCGCAACGCGCCGAGCACGCCGCTGGTCTCGTAGCCGTGCACGCCGCCCGTGACGAGCGCGAGCGGTCGCGCATCGCTCCAGTTGCGGCTCTTGATCGCGTAGAGCGGAAACGATTCCGGCGCGTAGTCGAGCCGGCCGTATTCGATGACGTCGAAGCGATCGCGCAATCGATCGATCTGCGTGACGACATCGGCGGCGTAGTCGCGCTTGCGCGCCTGGTGCGCTCGCCACTGCGCTTTCTCGGCATCGCCCCACGGCTTGGTCATGCCGGGGAATGTATATGATGCGCTGAAATGATCGACGGCCTGATCTCGCTCGCGTGCAATCACCCCACCGCCGAGGCTGCCGATCGCCTCGAGCACACCGTGCGAGCGCGCGGCATGCGCGTGTTCGCGCGCGTCGATCATTCGGCGGGCGCCGCCGAGGTCGGGCTGCGGCTCGCACCGACGATCGTCGTGATGTTCGGCGACCCGCGCGGCGGCACGCTGCTGATGCAGTCGGTGCAAGAGCTCGGGCTCGAGCTACCGCTCAAGATGCTGTGCTTTACCGATGCGAACGGCGCATCGAAGCTGGGTTACACCGATCCGCGCTGGCTCGCCGCGCGGTTCGGCGCCGACGTGTCGAGCCCGATCGTCGCCAAGATGCACGCGCTGCTCGCCGAGATCGCCGGCGAAGTCGCGGCGTGAGCGCTACTTCGCGGCGAACACGTACTCGTGCTGGCCGTCGCGAATCGTCAGCGTCTTGTCGCCGACGACGAACTCGAAGCCTTGCGTGCCGGGCTCGATCGTCGAGAACGACACGGTGCCATCGGGATTTTTCGTCGACGCCACCTCGGATTTGAATTCGCCGAAGTCGAAGAAGGTCTTGCCGGCCTTCTGGGTGACCGCGATGTCGCCGAGCGCGTCGTTGTGATAGGCCTTCGCGAGCTTCGCAGCCTCGGCCGGGTCGGCGGGAACCGTCAGCAGCTTGCGTCCAGCGGCGAGCTCGGTGAAGAAGTTCTTCGCGCTCTGCGCGACGTTCTCGTCGGCTTCCGGCTTGCCGTCGTAGAGCAGCTCGAGCAACTTGCGCTGGAACTGGCTCCGGATCGCCGGGCCGAGATCGCCGTTCGTGAGGATGACCGCGCCGACGTTCGCGGCGGGGATCCACATCATGTCGCTGTGGAAGCCGATCATGTCGCCGCCGTGCGCGATCACCGTCACGTCGTACTTCGTGTGGATGATGAGGCCCATGCCGTACGCGGCATCCTCGCCGATCGCGACGCCCGGAATGCGGCGCGCGAACAACGCGTCCTTCGAGACGTACTGCTTGCCGTTCGGCAGCTTGCCCTCGGCGAGCTCCATGCCGACGTACTTGAGCATGTCGTCGACGTTGCTCCACGCCGCGCCGGCGGGACGCGCCGAGATGATCGAGTAGTTCTCTTCCATCGAGTCGCGCGCGGCGTTGCCGTCGATGTCTTGGCCGTGCGGCATCGCGTGGTTGCCGCGCAGC
>DASXEF010000469.1:0-6442 GCA_036490255.1 Kofleriaceae bacterium | reverse complement strand
TCACGCGCTGGCACGAGCTCGCCGATCCCGAGCGTCGCGAGCTCTACAGCAAGCACGCGTGTCACGAGCTGCACCTGTTCCTCTACGGCAAGGATCGCGCGTTCTTCGACGCGGTCGTGCGCCCGTATCTCGCGTACAAGCGCACGAAGACGTTCGTCGATCACTGGCTGCTCGACGCCGAGCTCGTCGCATATCTCGAGCCCGCCGCATTCGCGCGGCTCAACGCGTTCGAGCGCGCGTTGCTCGCGCAGCGCATGCACGCCGATCCCGCGCTCGTGCGTTTGCTCGCCGACGAGGTCGCGCTGCAGGCGCCCGATCCGGTAACCGACACGCGGCTCGTCGATGCGCTGCTCGGAGCCGCGGCGCTCGATGCACCGAGCGAGCTCACCGAAGCGAGCTACGCGGCGCACGAGCTCGCGCTCGACGACGATACCGGCCGATTCGCGGTCCCGATGGCGGCGAGCGCGGCGCCGATGCCGCAAGCCGCGCCAAAGACGAAGTCAAAGAAGGAGCGTCGCCGCGGCGATACCGACGTCGACGGCGAAGGTGGTGACCATCGCGACGATCTCGCGCGCCGTCGCTCGGAGCCGCCGATGTTCCGCGCCGCCGAGCGCACGCAAGAGCTCGCGGAGCACAACTGGTGGCATCGCACGCCGAGCGAAAGCGGTGCCGAGATGATCGAGGCGAGCCGCTTGTGGCGCGACCTCGCGCGACACACGACGGGATCGTTTCTGTCGCCGTGGCTCGGCCTCGCGACCGGCAGCTTTGCCGAGGCGATGTGTGCGCTCGCGATGATCGATCTGCCGTTCGTCGCGCCGGCGCATGCGTTCGTCGCCGACGGCCCGCGCCTCGCGATCACCGCGGCCGGCAACGCGCTCGCCGGCGTCTCGCAGCTCGTGCTCGGCGCGCTCGCGCCGGCCGGCGCGCCGCTCGTCGTCGGTCAGAGCTACGTGCGCGCCGACGATCGCCATCGCTACGTCGACGGCGAACAAGTCGACAACTACGTGACCGGGCCGTTCGCACCCGGCGTCGTGTACTCGTGCCTCGTCGTCGTCGCGAACCCGACGAGCTCGCGCCAGCGCGTCGCCGCGCTCGTGCAGATCCCGCGTGGCAGCATCGCGGTCGGTCGCTCGCGCCAGACCGAGACGCTCGATCTCGCGCTCGAGCCGTACGCGACGCGCGGCCACGAGTACTCGTTCTATTTTGCGGCACCCGGATCGTTCCCGCACTTTCCGGTGCACGTCGCGCGCGCCGGCGCGATCGTCGCCACCGCGACACCGACGGTGCTCGAGGTCACGGCGACCGGCCCTGCCGCCGATCCGACGTCGTGGGCGCACGTCTCGCAGCACGGCACGCTCGATCAGGTCGCGGCGCATTTGCGCGACGCGAACCTCGCGTCGATCGAGCTCGCGCGCACCGCATGGCGATTGCGCGAGCGCGCCGGCTACGACGCGGTGATCCCGGCGCTCGAGCAGCGCCGCGCGTTCGATCCCGCGCTGTGGGGCTACGCGCTGTTGCACGGCGACGTGCCGCGCATCGCGGCGTGGCTGCGCGCGGCGCCGCCGATCGCGTTCGCCGGCCCCGTGCTCGACATGCCGCTGTTCGCGCGACCGTTCGACGCTGAAGAGCGCGGCGCGTACGAGCACCTCGAGTTCTCACCGCTCGTCAACGCGCGCGCGCATCGGCTCGGTTCGAAGCTGCGCATCCTCAACGACGGCTTCGCCGCGCAGTACACGCGCTTCCTGGAGCTCGTCGCGCATCGCCGCACACCGACCGCCGACGATCGGCTCGCAGGCGCCGCGTACTTGTTCGCGCAGGATCGGTTCGAGACCGCGCTCGGCGAGCTCGAGCGCGTCGACGGCGACGCCGTTGCCGAGGCAATGCAGCATGCGTACGTACGTACATACGCCGCATGTCTCGTCGGCGATATCGCGCGAGCCCGCGAGCTCGCGACGCCGTGGCGCGCGCTCCCCGTCGATCGCTGGCGTCACCGCTTCGACGCGCTGATCGCGATGCTCGACGAAACCGGCGGCGCGACCGCGCGCGTCGTCGATCCGCAGAGCCGCGACCAGCAACAGGCCGAGCTCGCATCGCGGCAACCGACGTTCGAGCTCGAGCTCGATCGCGACGGCGCGATCGTGCGGCATCAGCACGTCGATGCGCTCGAGCTGCGCTACTTCGAGCTCGACATCGAGCTGCTGTTCTCGCGCCAGCCGTTCGTGCAGAGCGATGCGTCGCGGTTCTCGTTCATCGAGCCCGGTCATCGCGTGCGCATCGACGCGCCGGCGCCCGAGCTGCGCGTGCCGTGGCCGGACCAGCTGCGCGGCAAGAACGTCGTCGTCGAAGTGATCGCCGCGGGCCAGCGTAAGTCGAAGGTCAACTACGCGAACGATCTCGCGGCGAGCGTCGCGCATCAATACGGCCAGGTTCGCGTGCAGCGCGCATCCGATCGCGCAGCGTTACCGGCGACGTACGTCAAAGTGTACGCGCGCCAACGCGGCGGCTCGGTCGCGTTCTACAAGGACGGCTATACCGATCTGCGCGGCTGGTTCGACTACGCGACGCTGTCGACCGACGAGCTCGATCGCGTCGAGCGATTCGCGATCCTGGTCTGCTCCGACCGCGACGGCGCCGCCGTGCTCGAAGCACCGCCGCCGGCGAGGTAGCCCTGCTTCAGTCGTCGCCGTACCAGTCCGCGTGAGGCGACCATTGGTCGCACTTCGGGCACTTGGTATCGCGCCACGCGTAGCTACACGCCGGGCACACGCCGTGCGTGTCGAACGTGTTCCACACGTGTTGGCATCTACATATCCAGCGCGAATTCCGTTGCGGCTGCCATGTGCACTTCGGGCACCGGATCTTGCGCGAGCGATTGCCGACGCTCGATCCGGACTTCTCGCTCGCTTTGTCGCGCAGCACAGCTCCCACGCGGAGCGAACGATACAGGTCGGATCGGCGCGTCGGCGGTATAACGTAGGTAATGTTTCATCGCGGCGAGCTCGTCGTCGAGACCAAGGCCCGAGGCACGTACGACATCACGCGCCGCGTCGCCGACGTCGTGCAAGCGAGTGGCGTGCGCGAAGGGCTCGCGACCGCGTTCATCCATCACACGAGCGCGTCGTTGATCATCTGCGAGAACGCCGATCCGACGGTACGCAGTGACCTCGAGACGTTCATCGCCAAGCTCGTGCCCGACGGCGATCCGATGTTCGAGCACGACGATGAAGGTCCCGACGACATGCCCGCGCACGTGCGCAGCGTGCTGACGCAAACGTCGATCGGCATTCCGATCGAGCGCGGCGCGCTCGCGCTCGGCACGTGGCAGGGCCTGTACTTGTGGGAGCATCGCACCGCGCCTCACCGCCGCCGCATCACGGTAACGATCCTCGGTGAGTGAGCTGATCGCGACGCTGCGCGACGGCATCACCGCCGCCGCCGCCGCCGATCCGCAGCTGCGTCGCTTCGGCGCGGCACGCCATCGCTATCTGCTCGCGCCGCCGATCGCGGACCCGCGCGTGCTCGACGCGTTGCCCTACGACCTGCGCGCGTTCGCGGCCGAGCTCGGCGGTGGTGGCGCAGGTCCGTATTATGGTTGTGTACAATTAAATCGTGCACAATCGATCGCGAGCCCCGACGGCCACACATGGCTGCCGGTGGCGCACCTCGGCTGCAGCTACGCCGCGATGGTCATGCTCGACGGTCCGGCGCGCGGACAGATCTGGATCGACGCGCACGCGATCGGCGTGGTCGCGCCGATGCACGCGAGCTTCACGGCGTTCTACGTCGACTGGATCGATCGGCTCGCGCACAACCGGTGGCTCGACAGCTACGTGCCGGCCGGCGCGTGCACGCTCGCGAACGCGCTCAGCGGCTACCTCGCGTATCACGAGCGCCAGCTCGGTCTCGAGCCCGGCACGCTCGCGGGTGCGCAGCTCGCCGACGCCCTCGCGCGGCTCGGCTCTGATGCGATCGTGATGACCGGCGGACCGCCGCTGTTCGACGACAAAGATCCGGTCGACCCGTGCGTCCGCTGCGCACAGCTGCTCGACAGCCTCGGCGTGCCCATGCGCACGGTGAAACCCGGACTGCCGACGCGATTCGATCGGCCGTGACACGAGGGCGCCTCACGAATGTCACACCGAGCTTCTAAGGTGCCGGCGTGGTCGTGTTCACCAACGCGCGCCTCGGCGCGAGCGCCGAGCTGATCGTCTCCGACGAGGTCGCGGCCGCGATGTTGTTCGCGACTGCCGAGGCCGCGAGCCGAGCCGCAGAAGCGCGCTGGGAGCACGAGCTGGTGCGCTGGCTCGAAACCCGCGGCCGCGTCTGCGATCGCGTGTCGGCGCTAGACGTCGGCGACATCGCGTGGACGCCGGACCACTTCGAAGCACAGCGCAGGTTTCTGATCGATGCCATCGTGCGCGGCTCGTTGGGCTCCGAGCACGGCGCCGCACTCGAGCGCTGGCGCCGTATGATCGAGGCTCACCCGCGCGACTCCGTGCAAGTCGGACGGCGCTGGCAATGGGAAGCAACTGCCTGATCTGACAGGCATTTATGGTCCGTTTGGACCAGATGCCCGAACTCCGTTTTCCGGTAGAGTCCCCCCGTGGCCGTCGCGACCGCAGGTACCGGGTTTTACCCGCAGCCCAACGAATGGACGTGCGGTCCGTTCGCGCTGAAGCATGCGTTGCTCGCGCTGGGCCGGATGGTCGACGTCACGCAGATCGCGCAGACGGCCAAGACCCACTGGTGGTCGGGCACGGACGAGATCCAGCTCGCTCGCGCCGCACGCGAGTTCGAGTGCGACCTGCTGCTCGAGCGGCGCAGCGATCCCGAAGAAGCGCGCAAGCTGCTCGTCAAGTTCCTGCACGAGCGCACGCCGGTGCTGCTCTGCGTCGACGAGTGGACGCACTGGGTCACGGTACTGCGCGCTGAAGGCAATCGCTTCGTCGTCGTCGATTCGAACAGCGATCCGCTGCTGTGCGTCCGGACCTGGCCGCAGCTGCGCAAGTGGTGGAGCTACAAAGACGTCGACTACTCGAAGACCGATCCGCCGGTGCTCTACGATCTGATGGCCGTCGTGCCGCGGTTTCGCACCACGGTGAAGGCCGACTTTTCCGTCGAGCGCGTGAAGTTCCTGCGCCGGCCCGAGAATCGCCGGCTCGCGCTGCACTGGAACGAATATCTCGAGGATCTGCTCGAGATCTGCCGGCCGCCGTCGGTGCGCATCGCGCAGCCGCTGTCGATGGCCGAGTTCCTGCGCCGCCACGCAGAGCTGCTGATGACGCGCGTGGTGTACTGGCACGGCGACGTCAACCGCGACGAGGTCTCGCGCGTGCTGCGCGATCTGCGATTCGTGTCGGAGACGTACGGCCTCGTGATTCCCGCGTCGATGTCGCGGCGCGCGCTCGCCGATCTCGCGATCGTGATCTCGCTATGGAGCTGTGCCGATCGCGGCGTCGGCCCGATGTTCGGTGCCAGCGGCGCGACGCCGCGCACCGGCGAGGCCAAGCGCCGCCCTCGCAAGCGCTAGCGTTCGGCGAGCATCTCGCGTGCACCGGCCCACGCGATCCCCGAGTAGCGCGCGTTGTCGATCGGCGCGAGCTTGCCGTGACCGTCGAACATGTCGCGCAGGTACTGCATGCCTTGCCACGGCGGATACGTGTTGTCGGCATCGGGCCGCGCCGCACGCAGCTGCTCGATCTTGCCGGTCAGCTCGGCAACGCCACCGACGCGCACGAGCGTGAAGCCGGTGAGCTCGGCGAGCTGACGCGCCGTGATCTCGGCGCCGGCGATCCGTAGAAACCGCGGCGTGGTCGCATCGAGCGCGGCGGCGGCGGTGAACGCGGCCGTGTTGTCCCACGACGTGAAGTCGAGCAGCTGATCGGCGTTGCCCCAGTACGCGACCGTGCGCTTGTCGTAGTCGAGCAGCACGCCGGGTCGCGTGAGGATCGTCGAGAATGCGCCGTTGAAGACCGTCGTGATCGCGAGCTTCGTGTCGGCGATGCGCTCGTGCAGCTCGCGCCGCCAATCGAGGTTGCGATTGCCGCCGGGCGACAGCTTCGTGAAATCGAGCGAGTAATCCGACGGGATGAACCGCGGCACGCCGGCCGTCGCGGCGGCGGTCGCGAGCGCGGCTTGCGCATCGACGACGACGGCGCGCAAGCCCGACACCGCCGACACGACGCACGCTGCGTCGCGGCAGACTCCGGCGAGCGCGTCCGCCGATGCGTACGCCTCGCGTGGGACCGCGACGACCTCGGCGCCGCGCGCCGTCAGCTCGCGCGCGATGCGAGCTCCGAGATTTCCGTGGGCGCCTGCGACGACGATCTTCATGGGCGCACCCTAGCTCGTTGCTGCATGCGGCGCTCCGCGATCGCGACGGCGTTCGCATCGCCGGACTCGAGCATGCCGTCGAGCGCGACCAGCTCCGCGTCGAGCTCGT
>DASXEF010000450.1:0-18715 GCA_036490255.1 Kofleriaceae bacterium | reverse complement strand
CGGGATCGCGAGCCCGACCGAGACCAGCGCGAGGATCAGTGCCGCGAGCGAGAAGAACGCGAGCGGGCGCTCGTTCTTGAACAGCTTGATCATCACGCGGAGGATCCGCACGCCATCGCGATACGTGTTGAGCTTGCTCGTCGAGCCGGCGGGACGCTCGAAGTAGTCGGTGTCGATTTCGGCGACCGGCAGATTGAGCGTGAGCGCGTGCACGCTGAGCTCGGTCTCGATCTCGAAGCCGACCGACGATGCGGGGAACGACTTCGCGAACCGTCGCGAGAACGCGCGATAGCCCGACAAGATGTCGGTGAATCGCGTGCCGAACAGTCGCGCGAGAAACCCGGTCAGCATTTTATTGCCGAGCACGTGGCCGGGGCGGTACGCCTCCTTGGCCTTGTGGATGCGCTTGCCGACGACCATGTCGAGGTTGTCCTCGACGAGCATGTCGATCATCGTGCGCGCCGCCGTCGGGTCGTACGTCGTGTCGCCGTCGGTCATCAGATAAACGTCGGCTTCGATGTCTGCGAACATTCGCCGCACGACGTTGCCTTTGCCCTGCATCGTCTCGCGCCGCACGATCGCGCCGGCCTCGCGCGCACGTTCGCTGGTTCGATCTTTGGAGTTGTTGTCGTAGACGTAGATCGTCGCTTCGGGCAGCGCTTTCTTGAACCCGGCGACGGTGTCGGCGATCGCGACTTCCTCGTTGTAACAGGGGATCAAAACAGCGATTCGCGGCGCGCGGGAAGTCACGGAAGTGGGCGGACTGTACCCGAGGCGATGACGAATTGTTAATCGACAACCTAACGCTTCCCACTCGTAGGGATCGGGGCACACTGGGGGCCGATGTGGATCGTCCGGCTCGCGTTACGACGGCCTTACACGTTCGTCGTGATGGCGGTGCTGATCGCGCTCGGTGGTGTGTTCTCGATCGAGACGACCCCGACCGACATCTTTCCGAACATCAACATCCCGGTCATCAACGTGATCTGGAACTACGGCGGCTTGCCGCCGGAGGACATGGAAAAGCGCATCACGAATAACTTCGAGCGCTTTCTCACGACGATCGTCAGCGACATCGACCACATCGAGAGCCAGACGATCACCGGCAACTCGATCATCAAGATCTACTTGCAGCCGGGCGCCGATATCGCGCAGGCGATCGCGCAGACGACGGCGATCGCGCAGACCGCGGTGCGCTCGATGCCGCCGGGCACGGTGCCACCGCTGATCATGAAATACAGCGCGAGCAGCGTGCCGATCATGATGCTCGCGCTCGAGACCGACACGCTGAGCGAGACCCAGCTGTTCGACGACGGCTATCAGTTCTTGCGCGCCGACTTCGCGACCATCCCCGGCGCGGAGATTCCGTATCCGTACGGCGGCAAGCAGCGCGAGGTGCTGATCGACATCGATTCGAATCGGATGCACGCGCTCGGCATCTCGCCGCGCGACGTCAACAATGCGCTGTCGAACCAGAACATCATCTTGCCGTCGGGCACCGCGAAGCTCGGCGCCAACGAGTACCCGATCATCATGTCGGCGACGCCGGAGACGGTTGCCGAGATCGGCGATCTGCCGATCAAAGCGGTCGGCGATCGCACCGTGTACATCCGCGATGTCGCGAACGTGCGCGACGGCGCGATCCCGCAGACCAACATGGTCCACGTCTCGGGCCGGCGCTCGGTCCTGATGGTGATCTTGAAGAACGGCGACGCGTCGACGCTCGACGTCGTCGCGGCCGTGCGCGAGCGCTTGCCGGGCGCGCTCGAGCGGCTGCCGAAAGAGGCGCAGGGCCACGTCAACGTCAAGATGCTGTTCGACCAGTCGGTGTTCGTGCGCGCGTCGATCAGCAACGTGCTGCACGAAGCGATCATCGCCGCGCTGCTCACCGGCGTGATGATCTTGCTGTTCATCGGCAGCTGGCGGTCGACGCTCGTCGTGATCGTCAGCATCCCGCTGTCGATCTTGTTCGCGATCATCTCGCTGCACGTGCTCGGCGAGACGATGAACGCGATGACGCTCGGCGGGCTCGCGCTCGCGGTCGGCGTGCTCGTCGACGATGCCACGGTCGAGATCGAGAACATCAACCGCAATCGCCACCTCGATCCCGAGCACAAGCTCGTGCGCGCGATCTTGCACGGCGCCGAACAAGTCGCGGTGCCCGCGTTCGTGTCGACGCTGTGCATCTGCATCGTGTTCGCGCCGATCTCGTTCTTGACCGGCGCCGCGAAGTCGCTGTTCGTGCCGCTCGGGCTCGCGGTCGTGTTCGCGATGGCGATGTCCTACGCGCTGTCGCGAACCGTCGTGCCGACGATGGTGCGTTACCTGCTCGAAGCCGAGAAGACGCACACGCAGAATCGGTTCACGGTCGCGTTCGACCGCGGCTTCGACAAGCTGCGCGATCGCTACGGCCAGTACCTCGCGTGGACGCTGCAACACCGCCGGTTCGCGGTCCTGCTGTTCGCGGTGTTCGTCGCGGGCTCGTTCGCGCTGTTCCCGATCCTCGGCCGCGACTTCTTCCCGACCGTCGACGCCGGCCTCATCAAGCTGCACGTGCGCGCGACGCCCGGCCAGCGCATCGAGGAGACCGAAAAGCAGATCCTCGAGATGGAACGGATCGTCCGCACGGTGATCCCGCCCGACGAGATCGACACGATGCTCGACATCATCGGCACGCCGTACTCGAGCATCAACTTGTCGCTCAGCGAAGGCGCGCTGATCTCGCCGTCGAACGCGCAGATCCTGATCGCGCTCAAGGACGGTCACCGGCCGACGGCGGAGTACATGCGCGGGCTGCGCAAGACGCTGTTCCCGAAGTATCCCGATACCGATTTCTTCTTCCTGGCGCCCGACATCTCGACGCAGGTGCTCAACTTCGGCCTCGCCGCACCGATCGACTTGCAGGTCGTCGGACCGATCGGCAGCGAAGATCGCACGCAGGCATTTGCCGAGCAGCTCGCGAGCCGCATCCGCAAAGTCCCGGGCGCGGTCGACGTGCACTTCGCGCAGGAGTCGCGCGTGCCCGAGCTCAAGATCGAGATCAACCGCACGATGGCGCAGCAATCGGGGCTCGCCGAGAAAGATGTCGCGAACGACGTACTGGTGTCGCTGTCGTCGAGCGGCCAGGTCGCGCCGAGCTTCTGGATCGACAAGCGCGGCGTGCAATACCTCGTCGCCGTGCAGACGCCGCAGTACGAGATCGACTCGGTCGATGCCCTGCGCGCGACGCCGATCTCGACCGCGACCACGCCGCAGACACTCGGCAACCTCGCGACGTTCACGCGCGTGCAAGGCGTCGCGAACATCACGCACTACAACATCGCGCGCACGTTCGACGTGCAGATGAACATCGACAATAGCGATCTCGGTGCCGTCTCCGATCGCGTCGACGCGATCGTCAGCGACATGCGCAAGACCGCGCCGAAGGGCACGACGATCCGGATCAAGGGCCAGGCCGAGAGCATGAACAGCTCGTTCGGCGGCCTGCGGTCCGGCCTCGTGTTCGCGATCGTGCTCGTCTATCTGATCATGGTCGTGAACTTCCAGTCGTGGCTGGACCCGTTCATCATCTTGATGGCGTTGCCGGGCGCGCTCGCCGGTATCGTGTGGATCCTGTTCTTGACCGGGACGACGCTGTCGGTGCCCGCGCTGATCGGCTCGATCATGTGCGTCGGTGTCGCGACGTCGAACAGCATCTTGGTCGTGTCGTTCGCGAACGATCAGCGCAAGCACGGCCGCGACGCGCGAGCTGCGGCGCTCGCGTCGGGCATGACCCGTTTACGCCCCGTGATCATGACGGCGCTCGCGATGATCATCGGCATGTTGCCGATGGCAACCGGGTTGGGCGAAGGCGGCGAGCAGAATGCACCGCTCGGCCGCGCGGTGATCGGCGGGCTGGGCCTCGCGACGGTGACCACGCTATTCTTTGTGCCGGTGATGTACAGCCTGCTTCGCAAGCAGCCTCCCGGGACGATCGAGGAGGAGCTCAAGTGACGACCGACGAACACACGCGCGATGACGATCTTGGATTCGAGCTGCCGGCGCCGGCCAAGAGCTCGCGCGTGACGGTGATCGCCGCGTTTTGCGTGATCGTCGGCGGCGCGTTCGCGTTCGGCTACATCCGCCACAGGAACGCGCACGCCGAGGTCGCGACGGCGAACAGCGATACCAGCCTCGTCCGCGTCGATGTCGTGCATCCGACCGAGCTGTCGAGCGATCACGCGCTCGAATTGCCCGGCACCGCGAACGCGCTCGAGCAGACCAAGATCTATCCGCGCGCGCCGGGCTACGTTCGCAAGTGGCTCGTCGATATCGGCGACAAGGTCAAAGACGGCCAGCTACTCGCCGAGATCGACGTCCCCGACCTCGACGCCCAGCTCGCGCAAGCGCGCGCCCAGCTGCTTCAGGCGAAGGCCTCGGTCGCGCAGGCGCAGGCGCAGAGCGTGTACTCGAGCTCGAACGCGACGCGCTATCAGGGACTCGCCGATCAGAAGCTCGTCGCCGAGCAGACCGTCGATCAAAACAACGCGCAGGCCGGCGCCGACAAGGCGACGGTCGCGGCGAACCAGGCCAACGTCGTCGCGCAAGAAGCGAACGTGCAGCGCCTCGTGCAGCTGACGGCGTTCTCGAAGGTCTACGCGCCGTTCGCCGGCACGATCACCGCGCGCACGATCGATCGCGGCACGCTGGTCTCCGATACCGGCACCACGCCGATGTTCACGATCGCGGCGACCGATCCGATTCGCATCTTCGTCGACATTCCGCAGACGGTCGCGCCGAGCGTGCGCGACGGCACCGAAGCGAAAGTCACCGTGCGCGAGTATCCGGGCCGCACGTTCGTCGGCAAGGTCACGCGCTCGGCCGGCGCGCTCGATCCCGACCTGCACTTGATGACGGCCGAGATCCAGGTGCCGAACGCCGACGGCGCGCTGCTGCCGGGCATGTACGTCACGACGTCCATCCTGTTGCCGGTGCCGCATCAGGTCACCGAGATTCCGGCGACCGCGCTGTACAGCGACGCGCAGGGCATTCGCGTCGCGATCGTCGACGTGCACAACAAGATCCATTTTTCGCCGATCACGATCGAGCGCGATACCGGCAGCACGCTCTGGGTCGCCACCGGCGTGACGAGCAAGGACCGCGTCGTCAAGATCGCGGTGCCGACGCTGGTCGAAGGCGACATCGTCGATGCCGTCGATGTCGTCGTCGCGAAGCCGGCCGCCGGCAGCGCGAAATAGCTCAGCGCGACGCGCAGTACGTCGCCCACGCGCCGATGTACTGCGCGTTGTCGCAGTTCCAGCCGTAGGGCTCGCAACATCGGTCCTTGACGTGGTGACAGTAGACCGCGATATCGCGACCGCCGAAGCCGTCGTCGGAGCCGCACTCGTCGTCGGATCCGGTGTTCGTGAGTGCGGGCGCGGCTGTCGGAGCGTGCGCCGCGCAGGCGACGAGCAAGCAAACGATCGCGTAGCGCATCTGCGCGTATGACACACACGGCGAGCCCTGGTTGCTCGACTGTCAGACCGTCGTGCTTCGCTTGCTAGATGGAGCGATTCCCACGCGGCAGCCTGCCGCCCTATGCGTTCAATGCCGTCGCGACCGTCGCGCCGGTCGCGATCGCACGCGAGAGCTCGGAGCCCGTCGCGGCACCGGCGCAAGAGTGCGACCTCACGACCACGTGCCCGACGTGCATGATCGAGATGCAGCCGGAGCACGCGCACTACAAGTGTCCGAAGTGCGGCTATCGCGATTCGTGCTGTTTCTGACCGAGCTCGCCGCGTAGTTTTTCGACGTCCAGGTCGCGGCACCACCGCGCCACCACGAGCGTCGCGACGCCGTTGCCGATCACGTTCGTGAGCGCGCGCGCCTCCGACATGAAGCGATCGATGCCGGCGATCAAGCGCAGGCCGGTCGCGGGCAACGTGCCGACCACGTCGATCGTCGCCGCGAGCGTGACGAAGCCGCTGCCGGTCACGCCGGCGGCGCCTTTCGAGGTCAAGAGCGCGATGCCGAGCAGGCCGAGCTGGTGGCCGAGCCCGAACGGTGTGCCCGTCGCTTGGCCGATGAACACGGCGGCCATCGTCACGTAGATCGCCGTGCCGTCGAGGTTGAACGAGTAGCCGGCGGGGATCACGAGGCCGACCGTCTTCTTGCCGGCGCCGAGCTGCTCGAGCTTGTCCATCATCCGCGGCAACACGGACTCCGACGACGACGTGCCGAGCACGATGAACAGCTCTTCGCGGATATAACGGACGAACCGCACGATCGAGAAGCCGTGCAGCCGCGCGACGAGGCCGAGCACGCCGAAGATGAAGATCGCGCACGTCGCGTAGAAGCAGCCCATCAACAGGCCGAGCGCGCCGAGTGAGCGAAAGCCGTACTGGCCGATCGTCGCGGCGATCGCGCCACCTGCGCCGAGCGGCGCGAGCTGCATGATGATCGCGATGACGCCGTCGATCACGTGGCCGACGCGATCGACGAGATCGGCGACCGGCGCGCCGCGCTCGCCCATCGAGTGCAGCGCGAAGCCGAACAGCAGCGCGACGAGCAGCACCGGCAGCAAGTCGCCGTGCGCGAACGCGCCGACGAACGTGTCGGGGATGATGCCGAGCAACCAATCGACGGTGCCGCCGGCATGCGCGGTGCCGAGCAGCTTGTCGGCGGCCGCGGGATCGATCGCGGTCGTGTCGATCGTCACGCCGCGGCCCGGCCCGACGACGTTGACGATGACGAGGCCGATCCCGAGCGCGATCGTGCTCATCAGCTCGAAGTAGACGATCGCGAGGCCGCCGGCTTTGCCGACGTCGGCCTTGCTCTTCATGCCGGCGATGCCGGTCACGACCGAGCAGAAGATCAACGGCGCGATCGTCATCTTGATCAGCTTGATGAAGCCGTCGCCGAGTGGCTTGAGCGCGACGCCGGCAGCCGGCGAGATCGACGCGACCGCGACGCCGAGCGCGATCCCGACGAGCACGCGAAAGTACAGCGTCGTGTAGAACGGCCGCTTCATCGCCCCCACGCTATCATCGCGGCGTGGGCATGGAGCGCATGACGAGCAGCGGACGCCGCCTGGCGTTCTTCGTCGGGATCGTGCTCGCGTTCGCGCTGCCGAAACACGTCGACTGCGGCTATCCCGGCGGGACCTGCGGCGGCGGCCGCTGCACCTATTACGAAGTCGAGCCGTGGGGGTTTTACTTGCTCGAGAACCTGCTCGGCCGTGACATCGGGTTCGCGTACACCAGCGACTACGACTGCCACGGACGATGAGTGATAAAATCTGGGCGTGGCAGGGGATGCGTTGCGACATGCGAACCGCATGCAGGCGCTCGCGGAGTCGGCGCAGTTGTTCGCCGAGGCGAGCACCGATCTCAAGCGCGTGCTCGGCCTGGTCGCGCGGCGATTCTCCGAGCTGATCGGCGAAGCGACGAACATCCGGCTGATCGACGGCGACGAGCTCGTTCCGGTCGCGACGTATCACGCCGATCCCGAGATCGAACGCTACCTGCGCGAGTTCCACGACGAGACGTTCCTGCGCGTCGGCGAGGGCATCTCGGGCGACGTGCTCGCGACCGGCGAGCCGTACTTCATGCCGGAGCTCGATCTCGAGCTGCTCAAGCAGCGAATCACGCCGCGCTTCGTGCCGATCTTCGAGCAGATCGGCATCTCCGGCATGATCGTGGCGCGGCTGCGCGCGCGTGGCGTCAACCTCGGCTACGTGTCGCTGTTTCGCACCGGGTCGTCGCGACCGCCGTACGACCTCGAGGATCTGCATCTCGTCCGCGACCTCGCGGATCGCGCGGCGCTCGCGATCGACAACAGCCGCTTGCTCGACGGGCTCGAGCGTCGAGTCGAAGAGCGGACGTCGGCGCTGCAATCGGCGAACCTCGAGCTCGAAGCGTTCGCGCACTCGGTCTCGCACGATCTGCGCTCGCCGCTGCGCTCGATCGTATCGTTCTCGCAAATCCTCGACGACGAGCACGGCACGGAGCTCCATAGCGATGCGCGCGAGATGCTCGGCATCATCCGCAAGAACGCCGAGCGTTTGCACCACCTCGTCGACGATCTACTGCGGTTGTCGCGGCTCGGTCATCGCGCGCTGCATCCGGTGATCGAGGTCGACATGATGGCCATCGCCGCGAGCGCGATGACGGCGATCAGCGAAGCGCGGCCAAATCTGACCGTCGAGCTGCAGCTCGGCGAGCTCCCGACGACGAACGGCAACGCCGATCTGTTGCGCCAGGTCTGGATCAACCTGCTCGACAACGCGGTGAAGTATTCGCAGCGCCGGCCCGTCGTGCAGATCGCCATCGCGGGCGCGCGCGAGGCCGGCGAGAACCGTTACACGGTGACCGACAACGGCACGGGCTTCGATCCGCACTACGCCGACAAGCTGTTCGGCGTGTTCCAGCGCCTGCACAGCGACGCCGATTTCGAAGGCAGTGGCGTCGGGCTCGCGCTGGTCAAGCGCATCGTCACGCGCCACGGCGGGCGCGTGTGGGCCGACGGCCGGCCCGATGCCGGTGCGACGTTCGGCTTCGCGTTGCCCGAGCGGCTGCGCACCGTGCAGGCGATCTAGATATCGATCAGTCGTTCCAATTTTGGCAGCGGAAGCTCGGCGCAATCGACGGCGCGGTAGGTCACGCGGCGCACGACCGTGCGGCTGCCGAGCGTTGCGACGCTCGACGTGAGCAGCACGGCCGGCGTGATCACGCCCGTGATTCGCTTGGTCAAATGGGGCACCTCGTACGTCGAATGCCACGACAGCCAGTGCCAGGTCGGGCCATCGAGCTCGCCGCGCTCGTGCGGACCGGTGAAGCGATCGCCGTCGACGGCATAGGTCACGGTCTCCGATCGCGAGCCGTCGACGAACCACTCGAACACGATCGTGTGGCTCGCCGGATCGACGCGGCGCCGCATCATCGTGTTTGCCGCGCTCGTGTCGGCATAACAGGCGACCATCGAAGTCGTCGCGTGCGGTGCGTTCGACACGTTCGACGGTGGCGACGGCTGCGGCGCGCCACACGCCGCGACGATCATGGTACCGATGGCCGTGGCCAGGCCGAAGGATGTCGTCACGCCAAAGCCTGACATCTTGTTCGTCGGGATCAATCCGGGCGCGACGTCGGGCAAAGTCGGTCACCACTTCGCGGGGCCGGCGAATCCGTTCTACAGGCTGCTCCACGTCGCCGGCATCACGCCGATCGAGCTCGTCGCCGCGGACGATCAGCGGCTCGTCGAGTGGAAGCTCGCGCTCGTCAACTTGTGCGCGCGACCGACGAAGGTCGCCTCGGAGCTGACGCGCAAGGAGCTCCACGCGGGCCGCCGCGCGTTGATCAAGAAAGTGCACGCGATGCAGCCGCGCGTGGTCGCGCTCGTCGGCGTGACGCTTTATCCCATCGTGTTCGCGCGCGAAGATCGCAAGAGCCCGATGCCCGAGCTGCCACCCGGACCGGGCGCGAAGCCGCAGCTGCTCGAAGGTGCACGCGTGTTCGTCGTGCCGAACCCGAGCGGGCTCAACGCGAGCTTTCCGACGTTCGAGGCGAAGCTGCCGTGGTTCGAGCGGCTACGAACATTCGCGTTCCCCGCGCCGCTTCACTAATCCCGATTCGTCAGAGCTCGCGAGTCTCGCCCGCTCTTCACCACGTCCGGCAGACGTTCGCCGGCGGCGGCATCATCGGCGCGCCGGCCTTGCAGCCGAACGCCTTGCCGAGCTCCGGCATGTTGCGCACGACGCCGTCGGCGCGGAACTCGCGCGGCGAGTGCGGATCGGTCTGGACCTGCAGGCGCTGTTGCTCCGGCCGCGTTTGGCCGCACCAGTTCTGGCCGAACCCGATGAAGAACTCCTGCACCGGTGTGTAGCCGTTCGCGTCTTTCGCGGCGAGATCGATGTGCTTGCGCTGCGCGTCGGTCAAGAACGCCTGATAGGCGAGCCGCAAGCCGCCGTTGTCGGCGGTGTTCTCGCCGAGCGTGAGCTTGCCGTTGACGTGAACGTCACCGACGGCGACGAACGACGAGTACTCGTCGACCGTGCACTTCGCCTTGGCATCGAACTTCGCGCCGTCGGTGCCGGCCCACCAATCGGCGAGGTTGCCGTTGCCGTCGAACTGGCGACCTTCGTCGTCGAAGCCGTGCGTGAGCTCGTGGCCGACGATCGCACCGACATGGCCGTAGTTGACGGCGTCGCTTGCCTGCGGATCGTAGAGCGGCGACTGCAGGATGCCGGCGGGGAAGTTGATGTCGTTCATGCTCGGGTTGTAGTAAGCGTCGACGGTCGGCGGGCTCATCAGCCACTCGCCGCGATCGAGCGGCTTGCCGATCTTCGCGAACTGGCGAGCGTTCTCGAACATCGCCGCACGCTGCGCGTTGCCGAACGCGTCGTCGCGCGCGACCGACAGCTTGCCGTAGTCACGGAAATGATCGGGATAGCCGATCTTCTCGGCGACCAGCTTGAGCTTCTGCTTCGCGCGCTGCTTCGTGGTCGGGCTCATCCAATCGAGCGTGTCGATGTCGGCCGACATCGCGCCTTCGATGTCGTGCACCATCTGCAGCGTCGCGGTCTTGCTCGACGCCGGAAACTCCTGCGCGACGTAGACCTGGCCGAGCGCTTCGCCGAGCGCGCCGTCGGTCGCCTGCACGCAGCGCTTCCAGCGCGCGCGTTGCTCGGGTTGGCCGCGCAGCGCCTTGCCGTAGAACGCGAAGTGCTCGTCGTCGAGGGCTTTCGGTAGCGCGATCGGGTTCGTCGACGCGACGAGCTGCCAGCGCAGATACGCCTTGAGCGTCGGCAGCTCGGTCGCGTCGATCACGCTCGACATGCCCTTCATGAAGTCCGGGTTCGCGACGTTGATCTGCGTGACCGAGCCGATTCCCGCAGCGGCGAGCAGTGGCGCGAGTGGCAGCGACGGCATCAGCTTCGCCGCATCGCCGACGGACATCAGGTGATAGACGTTGTGCGGATCGCGCCGCGACGTCACGTCCATCGACGCCTTTGCGAGCGCCGTTTCGAGCGCGAAGATCGCGGTCGCATCCTTGCTCGCCTGCGCGGCGGGCTCGCCCATCAAGCGCAGCATGGTGCCGACGTGTGCGACGTACTGCTTGCGCGTCTTGTCGGCGGCGGCGCCGGTGCGTAGATAATAGTCGCGCTCGGGCAAGCCGAGGCCGGACTGGTCGATCACCGCGATCTGCTGCGTCGCGGTCTTGAGATCTTGCTGCTCGCCGACGGCGACGAACGCCGGAACGTTGGTCACCTGATAGCGCCCGACGAGCGGCGCGAGGTCGGCCTTGGTCTTCACCGCGTCGATCTTCGCGAGCTCGTCGCCGAACGCCTGCAAGCCTTTGCGATCGATCGACGCCGTGTCCATGCATGCCGCGTAGAAGTCGCCGATCTTCTGCTCGCTCGCGGTGCGGCTCGCGGTCGGCGCCGCGACCTTGTCGAGCATCGCGTGGAGCACGGCTTCGTTGTGCTCGAACACGATCGCGCCGCTGCTGTATGCCGGTAGATCGTTCGGGATCGGGTAGTGCTTCGCGAAATTGCCGCACGCGTACTTGAAGAAGTCGGTGCACGGATCGGCAGACGTATCGATGAAGCGCGGCTCGAGGCCGGGCACGCGCGCGGGGATCGCCGCCGGCTTCGAAGGCTGTGCGATCGCGACGATGGCGAGCGCGAACGACAGCGCGATAGCGACGAGCATGAAAGATCGCATGCAGCTCGTGTATCAAACGCGTGCTCGATTCGCGACGCCGATCGCGTGCGACGCCTGCGTCACGCGTCGCGATCGGCTGATACGAAACGACTCACCAGGTCCGGCAGACCTTCGCCGGCGGCGGCACCATCGGCGCGCCGGCCTTGCAGCCGAACGCCTTGCCGAACTCGGGCATGTTGCGCACGACGCCGTTGACCCGCACCTCGTCGACCGCGTGCGGATTGGTCTGCGCGAGCAAGCGGCGGAGCTCCGGGCGCAACGTGCTGCACCAGTTCTGGCCGTGACCGAGGAAGAACTCCTGCAGCGGCGTGTAGCCGTCGGTTTGCTTCTTCGTGACGTCGATGTGCTTGCGCTTGGCATCGGTCAGATAGGCTTGATAGGCGATGCGCAGGCCGCCGTTGTCGGCGGTGTTCTCGCCGAGCGTGAGCTTGCCGTTGACGTGAACGTCGCCGTCGGCGATGAACGCCGAGTATTCGTCGATCGTGCACTTCGCCTTGGCGTCGAACTTCGCGCTATCGGTGGCGACCCACCAATCCGCGAGGTTGCCGTTGCCGTCGAACTGGCGGCCTTCGTCGTCGAAGCCGTGCGTGAGCTCGTGGCCGATGATCGCGCCGATATGGCCGTAGTTCGTCGCGTCCGACGACTTCGGATCGAAGAACGGCGGCTCGAGGATGCCTGCGGGAAAGTTGATGTCGTTCATGCTCGAGTTGTAGAAGGCGTTCACCGTCGGCGGCGTGACGCCGAACTCGCCGCGATCGACCGGCTTGCCGATCTTGGCGAACTGGCGCTTGTTCTCGAACACGTACGCGCGCTGCGCGTTGCCGAACGCGTCGTCGCGTTTGACGTCGAGCGATCCGTAGTCGCGCCAATGCGCGGGGTAGCCGATCTTCTCGGCGACGAGCTTGAGCTTTGCTTTCGCGCGCTGCTTCGTCGCGGCGCTCATCCAATCGAGCGAGTCGATGTCGACGCCCATCGCGCCTTCGATGTCGCGCACCATTTGCACGGCGGCGGTTTTGCTCGCCGGTGGGAACTCCTGCGCGACGAACGCTTGGCCGAGCGATTCGCCGAGTGCGGCATCGGTCGCGGCGACGCAGCGCTGCCAGCGCGGGCGCTGTTGCGGCGTGCCGTTGAGTTGCTTGCCGTAGAACGCGAAGTGCTCGTCGTCGAGCGGCTTGGGCAACGCGACCGAGCTCGTCGACGCGACGAGCTGCCAGCGCAGATACGCCTGGATCGTCGCCAGATCGGTCGCGTCGATCGCGGCCGACACGCCCTTCAAGAAGTCTGGATTGGTGACGTTGAGCTGCGTCAGCGACGCCAGCCCGGCGCCCGCGAGCAGCTGGTCGAGCGGCAGCGATGGCATCAGCTTCGCCGCATCGGCGACGGCCATCGAGTGATAGATGTTGTGCGGATCGCGCCGCGACGTCACGTCCATCGACGCCTTCGCGAGCGCGGTCTCGAGCGCGAGGATCGCCCGGGCATCCTTGCTCGCTTGCGCCGCGGGCTCGCCGAGCCGCGCGAGCATGTTGCCGACGTGCGTGACGTACGCCGCGCGCAGCTTGACGTCGGCGTCACCGGTGCGCAGGTAATAGTCGCGCTCGGGCAAGCCGAGGCCCGCTTGATCGATCACCGCGATCTGCTTCGTCGCGTCCTTGAAGTCCTGTTGCTCGCCGACCGCGACGAATGCGGCGACGTTCGTCAGCTGATAGCCGCCGAGCAATGTTGCGAGCCCCGCCTTCGACTTCAGCGCCGCGATCTTGTCGAGCTCGCCGCGTAGCGCCTGCGCGCCCTTGCGATCGATCGTCGCGGTATCCATGCACGCGGCGTAGAAGTCGCCGATCTTCTGCTGGTCGGCGGGACGATTCGGCGCGATGGCTTTGTCGAGGATCGCGTGCAGGACGGCCTGGTTGTGATCGTCCATGAGATCGAACGCGCCGAACGACGAGCGATCCGCCGGAAGCGGATAGGTCTTCGCGAAGTTGCCGCACGCGTACTGATAGAAGTCGCCGCACGGATCCGCGGTCGTGTCGAGGAACCGCGTGTCGAGTCCGGGCGCGAGCTGCGGGATCGCGGCCGGTTGCGATTGCGGTTGCGCGATCGCGACGACGGCGAGCGCGAACGACAACGCGATCGCGACGAGCATGAAAGAACGCATGCAGCTCGTGTATCAAACGCTCGCGACGTTCGCGACGACGAATCGGGTGCGACGCATGCGTCACGCTGCGCCATCGGCTGATACGAATCGCATCCCGGCGCGCATCGCGAAGCCGCGGTCGGCGGGACCGAGCCCGACGTGAACGCTGTCTTCCAGCGCGAGCCCGTGCTCGCGTGCGAGCCAGATCGCGAGCCCGGGCAGCGGCTTTCGGCACCAGCACACCGGCGGCCCGGCGGGGTGCGTGCAGCGCGCGACGTGGATCGGCATGCCGAGCCGCTCGGCGAGCGCCGCATCGATCGCCGGATCGAACGGCTCGGGCTGCCACGTCGTCGCGCAGATCACGTGATCGGCATACGGCGCGAAGTCGAAGCCGCACAGCTCGATGCGATCGACCGCGCGCGGCCGGCCGCGCCACACGACGTTATCGAGCTCGACGATCAACGCGCGGTTGCCCGGCGCCGGCTCGCGCACGAACGCGATCTCGTCGATCGCGTCGAAGCCTTCTTCGGCGCGCGGCGGCTCGTATTGCCGGCGAAATCGAAACTGCGCGCCGGGCCCGACCTGTCGATCGCGCACGAGCTCGGCCGGCTCGGGCAAGCGGCCGTACGTCGCGATCGCACGCACGACCGCGTTGCGCTGCGCGTCTTCGAGCGATGTCTGCACGATCGCGCAGCGAATCGCCAGGCCGCGGCGACGTGCGGCCGCGATCACCGGCGCGCGCGACGTTCGCGTCGGATACGTGTTGTCGAGCACGACGCGCGTCGCAGTGTCGAGCTCGAGCGCGTTTGCGAGCTCGCGCAACGTGCCGCCGCGATCGTCGCGGTTGAGCCGCGCGTAGCCGCGCGCGACGTAGTCGGCCGCGAGCGTCGACTTGCCGGCGCCGGGCATGCCGAGGATCATCACGACCTCGCCGTCGCGCGCTTCGCCGCGCACGGTCGTCGGCGCGAGCTCGCGCTGTGCGGTGTCGTCGAGCTCGATCGCGCGGCCGCAGCTCCGCGCGGTCTCGATCCGCGACGCGCCTGGAATCGGCACGATCATCGGCGACAGCGAGCGCAGATGCGCGAGCGCGACCTCGGCGGGCGATGCGCCGAGCCGCTGCGCGATCGCGCCGAAATCGCGGGCGAGCCGCTTGCCGCCCTGCGGTCCGCCGAGCGGGCGATACGCGAGCACGCGAATGCCGCGCGCCTCGCACGCGCGCACGAACGGTAGATCGAGCTTCCACGGCGACAGCTCGATCTCGATCAGGTCGATCGACGTCACCGCGAGCGCTTGCTCGAGCTGATGCAGTGAAATGTTCGACAGGCCGATCTGCGCGGCGATGCCGGCATCGCGCAGCTTCGCGAGCGCGCGCACGCTGGTCGCGAGCGGCACGCGCGGATCGACGGCGTGCAGCAAGTACGCGTCGAGCCGACCCAGCCGCGCGCGGCTCGCCTTCGCGGCTTCGAGCAAGTGGGACGCGCGACCGTCGGGGCGCCAGCCCGGCTGCACGAGGCCGCCTTTGCTGACGACGAACACGTCGCGGCCGGCGATCGCAGCCGCGACTTCGAGCTCGTTGTCGCCGTACGCATCGGCGGTATCGAGCAACGTGACGCCGGCATCGAGCGCGGCGCGGATCACCGACTCGCTCGCACGCATGCAGCCGAGGCCGAGCATGTCAGACATGCGCGTTAGCATTTTCGCATGAACGAGGTGACTCGAGAGCTCGTGCGACCGCCGCACGTCGGCGACGAGATCCGTCTGTCTCGCGACGCGCTGGTCGAGGTCGCGTCGCCGCGGCCCGGCGCGCCGCCGACGTGGCGCTATCTAGCGGCCGGATCGCGCGGCCGCTTGATCGGTTGGCGCGAGCGCAACGACGATGCTCGCGCGGTGATGGACGTTGCGGGAAACGTTCAACGCCTGGTCGTTTTCGTGCGTGAAGATAGCGTCGCGCCGGCAAGCTAGCGCCTTCGAGTCGTCACGAGACCGTCACGTGGCGTAGCTACGGTATCCGCATGAGGCTGGCATGCGGGTTGGCGGTTCTGACGGCCTTGGCGGCGTGCGGGCATCGCGATCGCGGCACGTCCAGTGACGCGGTCACGCTCAAGTTCGCGTACTCGAGCGAGAAGAAGGCGTGGCTCGATCAGGCGATCCCGGCGTTCCTGGCGACGCATCCGACGACGCCGTCGGGCAAGCCGATCAAGGTCGACGCGCGCTCGTTCGGCTCGGGCGAAGCGCAAGCCGCGATCTTGAACGGCACGTTCAAGGCGCACGTCTATTCGCCGGCATCGAGCGCGTATCTCGCGCTGCTCGATCGCGATTCGAAGCGCGCGAAGCGGTTGGCGCCGACGAGCGAGCCGCTCGTGCTGTCGCCGATCGTGATCGCGATGTGGAAGCCGATGGCCGAGGCGCTCGGTTGGCCGGGCAAGGACATCGGCTGGGCCGATATCGTCAAGGTCGCGAAGGATCCGCGCGGTTGGGCCGCGTTCGGTCATCCCGAATGGGGCGCGTTCAAGCTCGGTCACACGCATCCCGAGTTTTCGAACTCGGGCCTGTTGTCGATCCTCGCCGAGACGTTCGCGGCCGCGAAGAAGACGCGCGGGCTCACACGCGCCGACGTCGAATCGCCGGCGACGCGCGAGTATCTGACGTCGATCGAAGGCGCGATCGTGCACTACGGCAAGTCGACGGGCCTGTTCACCGATCAGATGATCGCGCACGGCCCGAGCTACATGTCGGCCGCGGTCACGTACGAAAATTTGGTCATCGAGTCGTACGCGCACCAGGCGCAGTTCCCGCTCGTCGCCGTGTATCCGGTCGAGGGCACGTTCTGGTCGGATCATCCGTACGCGATCCTCGATGCCGAATGGGTCGGCGCCGACGAGCGCGCGGCCGGCGAGCAGCTGCTCGCGTTCTTGAAGAGCAAGCCGCAGCAAGCGGCGGCGCAAGCGCTCGGATTTCGCCCGGCCGATCCGGCGATCGCGACCGCCGCGCCGGTCGACACCTTGCACGGCGTCGATCCGAAGCAGCCGTCGACCACGCTCGAAGTTCCGAACGCCGACGTGCTCGGCGCGCTGCTCGGCGTGTGGCACGACCTCAAGAAGACCGCCGACGTGACGATCGTGTTCGATCGCTCGGGCAGCATGAACGGCAACCCGCTCGACGAAGCCAAGGCCGGCGCGAGGGCGTTCGTCAACGGGCTCGGCGATCGCGACTCGCTGTCGATCTTGTTCTTCGACAACAACGTGCCGACCCCGCCGCCGCCGCAACCGTTACAGGGCGCGCGCGGCGTGCTGCTCGCGCAGATCGACAACGTGGTCGCCGACGGCGGCACGTCGCTCTACGACGCGGTCGCCGCGACCTACGTGATGATGCTCGCGCGCGCGAAGTCGGACCCGACGAAGATCCACGCGATCGTCGTGATGACCGACGGCAAGGACGAGAGCTCGACCCGCACGACGCTCGACCAGCTGAACACGCTGCTCGCGAGCGACAGCGCGCCGGTGAAGATCTTCACGATCGCGTACGGCGACGCCGCCGATCCGGCGGTGCTCGATTCGATCGCGAGCGCCGCGCAAGGCACGAGCGTGAAGGGCTCGGTCGAAACCATCGTGCAGATCTATCAGGATCTGTCGGCGTTCTTCTAATGACGGCGAAGCTCACGCATAACCGCCCGCGCTTCGGCAAGGTGCTCGCACGCGCGTCGACGAATCCGCTCAACCTCGGCATCGGCGCGGCGGCCGCGACGCTCGCGATCGGCCTCGGCTCGGTGCCGCTCGCCGCGCTCGGCGTGGTCGCGTACGGCGCGATGGTCGCGTTCGACGCGTTCAATCCGGCGTTCTGGAAGAAGGTCTACGCCTTGCCGGCCGCCGAGCGCGTCGAGTTGCCGAAGACGATCCGCGACGAGGGCACGCGCGTCGCGATCGGCAAGCTCGTGGCCGCGCGCGCCGAGCTCGATCGCACGTTGAAGGACACGAACGCCGATGTGACGTCGCAGCTCGCCGGTGCGATCGCATCGCTCGACGAGCTCGAGTCGCATGCCGCGCGGCTCGTCGCTCGCGCCGAGGACATCGCGAAGCATCTCGCGACGGTCGACGTCGACGTGGTGCGCGCCGAGATCGCAGCGCTCGGCGCTCGCGCACGCAACACGCCGGATCCCGACGCCCGGCAGAACTTCAACGACGCCCGCGACGCACGTGCGCTCGAGCTCAAGACGCTCGGCGAGCTCGTCGCCGCGAAGGATCGGATCGACGCGAATCTGCTCAACCTCGTCGCCGTGATCAGCGGGATGCCGACGAAGGTCGTGCATCTGCGCGCGCTCGACAACCAGGCAGCCGATCGGCTGACCGGAGATCTCAACGCGGAGCTCGAGGCCGTCGGCCAAGAGCTGCGCAGCTCGGAGGACGTGATGAAGCTCTTGGGAGAGATCCGATGAAGCCAACCGCAAAGCTCGCCATCGTCGGCGTGTTCGTGATCGCCGCGATCGCGATCGTGTTTGTCGCGAAGGGCAAGCCGCACGACGGCACGAAGCCCGACCCGGTCGCGACCGCACGGACCGAGATCACGTTCGTGTACTCGACCGAAAAGAAGGATTGGATCGAAGCCGCGACAGCGGAGTTCGCGAAGGCGCACCCAGACGTGAAGGTGAACCTCGTCGGCAAGGGCTCGCTCGATGCCGCGCAGGAGATCCTCGACGGCACGCTGCAGCCGACGCTGTGGTCGCCCGCGGATTCGATGGCGATGAACCTGCTCGCGAGCGATTGGCAGACCAAGAACCACGCGCCGATCGTCGCGGCATCGGGTGACGACGCGCCGGCGCCGCTCGTGCTGACACCGCTCGTGTTCGTGTGCTGGGAAGATCGCGCCGAAGTGCTGCTCAAGGCGAGCA
>DASXEF010000421.1:0-1611 GCA_036490255.1 Kofleriaceae bacterium | reverse complement strand
CCGAGCTCGCCGGTCGCGATCGGCTCGCGCGTGCGCTCGTGTTGCACGCGATCGCGGATCATCCGACCCAAGCGACAATGCGCGCGGCGATCGGCGACGCCGCTCGCAGCGAAGCGCTCGCCGCGAGCCCGGCCGAGCTCGCGAAGAAGCTCGCGCGCGCCGCATTTTCCGACGACCAAGGAGCCATCGAGATGCCGAGTCGAGTCGAGACGTTGATCGCGTTGGGCAAAGCCCCGCTGTTGGCCGCGCTGACCACGCGCCAGCTCGCCGACGTCGCCGAGCGCGCGCGCTGGATCTCGCTCGGCGCCGATCGCGTCGTCGTCGGCGCCGGCGATCCGATCGACGCGCTGATCGTCGTTGCCGACGGCGCGCTCGCGTTCGGCGATCGCTTGATCGCGGCGGGCGAGGTGGTCGACGAGCTCGCATGCGTCGCGCCGATCGTCGCGGCATCGGATCTGACCACGACGCTGCCGTCGCGGCTCGTGCGGCTCGAGCGCGTCGACTTCGAGGAGCTCGTCGACGACGTGCCCGGCCTCGCCGCCGCGATGTGCCGCGCGCTCGGCGAACGCGCGCGCAGCCGCTAACGCGGAATCGGATACTTCATCTCGCACGCGCGCACGTCGACCTCGAGCTTCGCGAGCCGCATGCACTGCTGGCGGTCGGCAGCCCAGCTCTGCTTCGTGCACGTCGCCGCGAACGAGTGGACCATATTCGCGCGCGCGTCTTCGTAGCTGACGCGCGCACCCGCATCCTGGCTGTCGATCAACACGGCTGCGATGTGCTCGGCGGTCGTCACGCAATCGGCCGACGCCGGTGCGACGTCGGCATCGAGTGGTTCGAGCTCGGCATCCGTCGCGAGCGGCGGCGGCGGCAGCGCATCGAGCTCGGCCGCGTCGCGGTGCAGCGCCGGCTTCGGCGCCGGCCGCAGATCGCAGGCCGCTACGAGCAAGACGAGCGCGAGTCGCATCACGATCCTACGAACGGCCGCGCTTGCACGATCCAGACATCTTCCCCCTCGAGCACCCACTCGACGTCGAGCGGCACGCCCGCGGTGAACACCGGCTGGAACTTCTGCACCATGTTGCAGAGCTTCTTCGCGCGCGTCTCGTCGAGGATCACGCCGGCGCCGGGCGGCACCGGCAGCTCGACGATGCCGCCGTGCTCGTCGAACTTGAGCATCACCGGATCGTCGGTTCGCGAGATGATCTTCGTGCCGTCGTTCGTCGGGTCGAAGATGATCTGCTCGGGGACTTTCTGGCCCTCGACGACGCGCATGCCCAAGCCCCACTTCGCATCGATCGTGAAGCCGTGCTCGTCGGTCGTATCGAACAAGTTCTTCGTCACCAGTACGCCGGCCGCGGTCGCGTTGACGCCGACCTGCACGAGCACGCCGAAGTACGCCTGCTTGTGATCGATGCCGAATGCCTCGCGCTCGTCGACGGCGCGTAGGTTCCACAGCGACGCCCAATCCTCTTTGAGAGCCTCCCCGAGCTGTTGCTTGCCCAGAACATTCGGCTGCGTGTCGTAGAGCCCGGCGCCGTTGAAGCCGGGCAAGTCTTCGCTGTTCGTCGAGCTGCGCACGAACACGCCCTTGCCGCCGAGCTTGAGCCG
>DASXEF010000859.1:0-2971 GCA_036490255.1 Kofleriaceae bacterium | reverse complement strand
TCGTGCGGACCATCGCGACGAGCCCGCGGACGAGATACGCCTCGTCGTTGTCGTGGTTGAACGCCAGCGCCTTGTCGCACTCGCTCTCGGCGGCCTCGAGCTGGTGCTTGCGCAGGTAGTCCTTCGCCATGTCGAGCCGGTCCTGGCTCTTCTTTTGGTCATGGCTGTGGTCCGGCATCAGTACACAGCCGGCGGAAAACACGAGTAATACAAGCGCGTTGACTCGCATCACGGACGAGCCTAATGCCGCGCGATCAACGGGGCAACTTCGCGGCAAGCCATCGGCCTGGTCGCGATCGAGCGGCGTATAAAGAAGGCGATGACCGCCGCGCCCGGGCCGATCTCGCCGACCAAGACGTCCACGATCGCCACGCGCGATGGTGCGCTCTACGCCGAGACGTTCCTGCCCGAAGGCAGCCCGCGCGGTGTCGTGTTGATCAACCACGGCTACGCCGAGCACTGCGGCCGCTATCACGAAGTCGCGCACGTGATCACCCTCGCCGGCTGGGCCGCGCTGTCCTACGACGTGCGTGGTCACGGCAAGTCGCCCGGCCCGCGCGGCTACATCGATCGCTTCCAGACGTACCTCGATGATCTCGACGCCGTGCATGCCGCCGCGCGCGCGTTGGTCCCGGCATCGGCGCCGCTCGTGTTGCTCGGCCACTCGCACGGCAGCTTGATCGTGTTGCGCGCGTTGTGCGGCGACAAGCCGCCGACGTGTGTCGCCGCGCTGGTGTCGTCGCCGTTCTTGGGGCTCAAGCTCGCGGTGCCGCGCCATCAGCTGTGGCTCGCGAAGATCGGCAGCACGCTCGCGCCGAAGCTCGCACAACCGAACGCGTTGCGCGTCGAAGATCTCACGCACGACAAGGCGATGCAGGACGCGCGCACCGCCGACAAGCTGTGCTTCGACATCGCGACCGCGCGCTGGTTCACCGAGGCACTCGCCGCGCAGAAGTACGTCGTCGATCATGCGCCGAAGATCGCGGTGCCGACGACGTGGCTGATCGGCGGCGACGATCCGATCGCGGATCCGGCGAAGAGCGAGCGCGTCGCGAACACGGTGCAGGGCGCCCAGGTCCACGTGTTTGCCGGGTTCCGCCACGAAGTGTTCAACGAGGTCGATCGCGCCCGGCCGTTTGGCGAGCTGACCAAGACGCTCGCCGCGTGCAGCGCCGCGATTTGATTCACGGATACTTTGTCGCCGGTCCTCCTACGTGACGAGGAATTGGCGAGATCAGAGCGACCCCCTATACTCGAACACGAGGCGGGAGGTCGTTTGCTGACTCCTCGCCCGACATCGCGATGACGCTGTTCGCTTGCATGTGCAACCAACCCCAGCGACTCGCCGAGGCGCTGGCCCCGGTGCGTCCGGTCCTCGTCGCGTCGCCGCCGATCGCGCGATGGGGTCTGGCGTACGCGCAGAGCGGCGACGTGCTGCTCGTGCGCACGCCGAAGGCGAGCACGGTCGCCGTCGATCTCGCGGCGCCGCTCGCCGAGCTGTCGACCGACTGCGCGATCGGTCAATCGATCGCACCGGCCGACGACGGTCTCGGCGGCACCGATAACACGCCGCCGTTTCGGTTTCGGCGCTGGATGTTCGCGCTGACCGGCCAGCCCGCGCTCGAAGGCGCGGCCGCTCGGCTCGTCGATCACGTGCCCGAATATCTGCGCCGCAACTTGAAAGGCCGCACGCCGGGCGAGCTCGTGTTCCACGTGTTCTTGGCGATGCTGCACGACGAAGGCTCGATCGACGATCCGAACCTGCCGCTCGCCGCGACGCGCCGCGCACTCGCCGCGACGATCAAGCTCGTCGCCGCCGAGCAAGCGAACGCGAAGCTCGCGACCGAAGGCGGGCTTGGCAACATCGTCGTGTCGAACGGCCGCTCGATGGTCGCGGTCCGACTCGATCATCCGCTCAAGCTGCGCAAGCTGTGGATCCGCGGCGAGCGCACCGAACGCGACGAGAGCTTCCGCGGCGTGCTGCTGGTCTCGAACGGCGATGCCGGCGATAGCAAAGACGGCTTCGAAGATGTCCCGGCGCAGCGCGCGGTCACGATCGCGCGCGACCTGTCGGTCTCGCTCGCCGATCTGAGCCCGTAAACAGCAGAACACACAGTCGCGCTTGAGGCCGCGCTGGGACGGGGTATAACCCCGCTTCGATGCGATTCGTCATTAGTTCCTTAGCGGTTGTCCCCGCGCTCGTCCTCGCGCTCGGGGCCTGTGAAAACGACAGCAAGCTCGATCACATGAAGGGCGGCGTCTCGACGTCGACAACCCACTCGACGACGCTCGAGGTCGAGCACCCGGCGAAGCTCGAGTTCTTCGTCATGTCGAAGTGCCCGTACGGCGTGCAGGTCGAGAAAGCGATCGCGCCGGTGCTCGACAAGCTCGGCCCCAACATCGACTTCCACGTCGCGTACATCGGCCAGAAGAAGGACGATCAGCTGACCTCGATGCACGGTCCCGGCGAAGTCACCGGCGACGAAGCGCAGCTCTGCGCGCACGAGATCGCGCCCGACAAGTACTTCACGATGATCGCGTGCCAGGACGCCGATCCGAAGAACGTCGATACCAACTGGGAGAAGTGCGGCAACGACGCCGGCATCGACACCGGCGCGGTCAAGGCGTGCATCGCGAGCCGCGGCGCGGAGCTGCTCACGGCGTCGTTCGACGAATCGGCGAAGCGCGGCGCGACCGGCTCGCCGACGATGTTCTTGAACGGCAAGCCGTACGAAGGCGGCCGCAAGAGCGCCGACTTCGAGCGCGCGATCTGCAACTCGTTCGACGGCACGAAGCCGGCCGAGTGCTCGAACATTCCGGTGCCGGTGGCCGTCAACGCCGTGTTCTTCTCCGACGCGCGCTGCGCGAAGTGCAACATCGACGATCTCGAGGGCCGGCTCGGTCAGATGTTCGACGGTCTGAAGGTTCGCAAGATCGATTACATGAGCCCCGAAGGCAAAGCGCTCTACGC
>DASXEF010000282.1:0-10826 GCA_036490255.1 Kofleriaceae bacterium | reverse complement strand
GCCTGAAAGCCTTCGATGTCGCTCGAGCCCAGGAACGTGCCGGCCGCGGTCGCGTTGCCGTCGCCGTCGTCGCCGACGATCACGTTGCCGGCTGTCCCGACGTTCGCGAGCACGGCGGGGTCGACATCGGCGACCGCGGTCTCGTTGATGTCGTGCATGATCTGCAGATAGTTCAGCGTCCACAGCCCGTACTTCCAGGTCGTGAAGCCGTCGGCGCCGGGCGTGATGTGAAAATCGACCTGGCTTGCACGATCGACGAGGTGTGACGTGGTCGCGTCGCATTCGTAGTCGCCGCACAGCTCGCGCGACGACGCGCTGTTCGGCGTGTCGTCGGAGCTGATCGAGCACAGCAGCGCGACCGTGCTGGTCGGTTTGATCGTGGGATCGAAGCTGTCGAACACGTGCACGGTGGGCCAGATGCCGGGCCAACCGAGCGGGTTCGCAGCGCCGGAGCCGGCGCCGGTCGGGTTCAAGTCGCCGTACGGGTTGTTGCTCGGCCACGTGCCGGCGGGGAACACCCACTTGCCGAGCGCGTTCGAGCCGGTCGCGAAGTGCTGGATCAACGCGGCGAGGTTGCCGGCGACGAGCGGCGCGTGGACGAGCGCGGTGCCGGCGCCGGACTCGAACGCCAAGAAGTTCATCGGCTGCTTCGAGTATTCGTACGACTCGACGCCGGTCGAGAAGCCCGCGAGATCGATCCACGGCAAGCCGAGCACCGGATCGTTGTAGAGGTTCGGCGGCAACAGGTCGCGGCTGTAGCCGCCGAGGTCGCGGCCCATCGCCTGCGCGAGTGGCTCGCCGGAGATCTGCATCTCGCCCGCGGCGAGCATGTGCTCGCGCACGACGAACTGCTTGCTATCGACGACGGCGGTGACGGAGACGCCGTGCACGGGCGGCGCGTCGGCAGGCTCGCCGGCATCGACGATCGTGCCGCCGTGCGAGCTCGGCGAGCTGCACGCGGCGCACGCGAGCAAGATCAGCCGCTTCAAAACGTCAGCTCCAGCGTTTCGGTGAGCGGCGAGCCGCACACGCTGAATTCTTCGGCGAGCACGACCATGTCGAGCGCGAGCGATCCGTGCGGCGCGGCCGCGTCGGCGAGCGTGAGCGTGAAGTCGCCGTGCGGCGCGAGCGCGGAGCCCGCTTCGAAGATGCAGGTGTCGCCGACGATCGTCATCGACTCCAGCGCGCTCCAGCTGCCGATCGTATCGCTCGTGTACGTGCCGGCGATCGCCGCGGGCAGCGCGATCGAGATCGGCAGCGCCGTCGCGAGCCGCGTCGTCGGCGCCTGGATCGCGAGCGTCGTGCCCGACATCGCGCTGCACGGCGTGGCCGTCGTGACGGTCTCGGCGAAGTTGCCGGTCCACGTCGCGGTGCACGCGGCGAATGCATCCGGCGGCGCCGCATCGACGGTGGCGGCGTGGTCACCGCCGCAGCCGGCGAGCGCGATCATCGTTGCCACCACGCGCATCAGAATACGACCTCGACGGCTTCGTTCGAAGCAAGACCGCAGTTGCTCGACTGCAACGCGTGCACGTAGAGCACGAGATTCAATGTGCCGTGGTCGCTGCCCTGCAGCTCGAGCGTGAAGCTGCCGGTCGGCACGATGTCGCTGCCCGCGCTGTAGACGCAACCGCCGTCGCCGATCGAGCGCGCCGCGACGGCGGTCCACGTCGCGACGGTCTCGGAAGAATATGTACCGGGGCCGGCGACCGCGATCGACACCGCGAGGTCGCTGCCGAGCGTCGACGACGGGATGGCGAACGCGAGATCCGAGCCGAGCGTCGGGCAATTCGCGGCGCTGTACGAGGTCTCGGCGAAGTTTCCGCTGAAGCTCGCCTCGCACGCGTTGCCACAGACGGCTGCGTCGCCGCATCGCGCGTCGGCCGCGCTGGCGCTGGCACTCGGGCCGCCGCCGCACGCGACCAGCGCGAGCAGCAGCGCTCTCATAGCGATCGCAGATACTCGACGAGCGCGGCTTCGTCGTCGGCCGAGAGCCCGGTGATGTCGCCCATCGTGCCGCGCGTCTGCTCGAGCACGTCCATCAGCGTCGCCGCCGTGCCGTCGTGGAGATACGGCGGCGTCGACGCGATGCCCGAGAGCGACGGCGTATCGAACAAGCACGCGGCGCGAACGTCGTTGTCGATGTCGTCGTGCATGACGTCGGGATACGCGCTCGTGTTGCACGTGCCGACATCGTGCAAGAGCACGCACGGCGCGACCGGCGTGCTCGCGCAGACCGGCTGCGTCAGATCGAGCGTCGGGTTGTACATGCCCGAATCGGTGAAGCGCGGTCCGCTATGGCAATTCGCGCAGCCGACGGTCGGATCGTCGAACAGCTGCTGGCCGCGCATCACCATCATCGGATCGGTCGCGGGCGGCACCGGCAGCGGGATCGCGTTGTCGACGTAGGCTTCGATCGCGTTCAACAGCGTCGCCTGCGCGATCGGATCGAAGTTGCCGCCCTGCTCGACGTTGACCGTGTGCCAGTAGTCCTGCACCTGGTTGCGATCGGCGGTGCGGAACAAGAAGCCGGTGCCATGCATGCCGCCGGCGTTCGTCGGCGTGTCGCGCGGACCCTGCGCGAAGTCCCACGTCACCGCGTCGCTGCGGCCTTCCATGTGGCAGGTCGCGCACGCGATCCAGTGGTTCGTCGTGATCGGATACTCGTCGCTATTCGCGCTGTAGAACAGGTGCTGGCCGAGCCGGAGCTCGGGCGGCATCGGATCGGTCGTGTAGCGCGCGATCGGAGCGCCGTCGACGCCGACCGAGCCGTCGCTGCCGATGTCGAGCACGGCGATGTCGCCGGTGTTGCGCTCGTCGACGTACGCGTGCGTATCGTCGGGCGAGATCGCGATGCCTTCGGGCATGTGGCCGGGCAGCGGCCGCACGAGCGAGCGCTCGACCTGGTTGCCGCCGACCACGAGCACGTCTTCGCTGTTGGTATCGACCATCAGCGCGAACGAGCCGTCGTGGACGAACGCGATCGCGTGCGGGCCCGACACGACGTCGCCGAACGAGCCGTCGATGCCCGGCACGTCCTGCGCGTCGGTCGACAGCGTGGTCTCGTAGCTGCCGGTGTTCGCGATCGAGATCGACGGAAACGCCGTGCGCTCGAAGTCGAGCGTCGGTTGCGCCGTATCGGTGCCGAGCATCGCGTGCGTGAACCAGACTTCGTTCGTCGTCGGCCGCGCCGCGACGTCGTAGATGCCGCGGACCTGACCGTGCGCGAGCCGAGCGTCGCCGCGCGGCGCGGTGTCGGGGATGTTCCACGCCGCCTTCACGGTCATCGCGGTCGGATCGATCTGCGTCGCGCCGGGTCCCAAGAAGTTCGTGGCCAGGAACGTCCCGTCGGGGAGCCAGCCGAGTGCCCACGGCTCGCCGACGACGGCCACGGTGCTGGCGACCTGCATGCTCGCGACCTTCGCGATCACGCGATCCTGCGAGCACGCGACGTACTGCGCGCCATCACCGGCGAGCACGCCGATCGGCTCGCTGCACACGGCGACGCTGGTCTGCGCGCGCGACGCGAGATCGATCGCGTAGAGCATGCCGGATCGCTCGCCGGTCGCGAACAGCGTCGCGCCGTCGGGCGACAGCGCGAGCATGCGCGGCATCACCGCCGGCGTGTACGTGCCGTCACTGCCGGCGACCGGCAGCGGCGCGAGCATGTACGTGTCGATCAGCTGGCGCTCGCTCGTATCGATCACCGAGATCGAATCGAGGTCGGCGTTGACGACGTAGAGCCGCGTCCCGTCCGCCGACAGCGCGATCGACGACGAGTGCGCGAGCGATGCCGCCGCCAGCGGCGCGTCGGCCGAGCCCATCGGCGCGTCGTCTGGAATCTTCTGCAGCGGCGGGCTGCTGCAGGCGGCAAGCGCGAGTAGAACGATCCGTTTCACATCGACCTCTGCACGTGGAACGTGACCGAATCGGCGAGCGCGGCCGGCAGCTGCGCGTCGTCGATCTCGGGCACGCAATCGGACTCGCGATCGCTCGTATACGTGGGCGGCTTGCCGGGTGGGAGCTGCTCCTGATAGATGCCGAGCTCGCCGGTGAGCGCGCGCTCGGCCATCTGCAAGCCGCCGCGCGGCAGGCCGCTGCCATCGACGTTCACGCACTCGCTCGGCCAGTTGACCTGGCGGTCGCCGTCGCGATCGTCCCAACCGTTGAGCACGAGCTTGTCGAGTCGCGCGATGCGATCCTCGAGCACCGGCTCCAGCGATTCACCGCCGGGCCGCGTCGCCACCAGCTCGTACATGTCGCGCAGCGTACTCTGGAGCAGCGCGAAGCGCAGTGGGGTAAATTCCACTTCGTCGACGGGGACCTGTGCCGCCCCGTAGATGTGAGCCTGCGCATCATAGAAGGTGGCATCGAGCCGCGCGTACACCGCGATCGCGCGATCGTGATAGCGCGCGTCGCCGGTCGCGAGATACGCGGCGAACAAGCCGCGGATCGCCGCGGTATGCGCGTCGAGCGTGCCGGTCTGGTCGCTGAGATCCGTCGGCGCACCCGCCGCGGCGTTCCAGCCGGCATACGCGCGGCCGGTCGCGTCGGTGAGCTGCGTGAACATCAAATTCGCTTCGGCCGCGATCAACGCGTCGACGCGCTGCGAGAACGTCGAGCCGTCGGGATAGTGAGTTGCGAGCGCGTCGAGCGGCGTCGTGCCGACTGCCGAATCGGGCGTGTTGTTCGAGTACAGCTCGAGCTGCGACGACAGCGCGCGGCGCACGGCGCGGAGCGCGAGCAACGTGTACGCGACCGACGTCGTGTCGATCGTACGGCCGCTATCGACGAGCACGCCGGTCGAATCCATGGCCATGCGATCGAGATCGATCACGGCGACGCGAATGATCGCGAGCGCGCGGTCGTGCAGCGTGTTCTCGCCGTCCGCGCTGCCGTCGTCGGCGGCAAACGGATCGCCGTCGAAGTACGCGAGCGCCGGCTGCGAGCCACCGACGTCTTTGTTCGAGGCATCGGTGAGCGCGTAGACGGTCGCGTAGCCGAGCGCGAGCCCGGCGAGATCGAGCACGCTCGGTGTGCCGGTAGCGATCGCGTAGCTCGGCTGCGGGAACATCGCCGAGCCGATCGCCTCGGTCACGCTCGCGTTCGCGAAGTAACGCAGCGGCGAATCGTACGCGTACGACAGCGCGTCGAGCGTCGACGCGAACCCCGACAACGTCACGCCGTCTGTCGTCGTCAAGTTCGCGAGCCAATCGGCGGCGCGGTTGTCGGCCATCAGCAAGAACAGCTGCGCTTGAAAGCCTTCGATGTCGCTCGAGCCCAGATACGTACCGGCGACGCCGCCGTCGGCGACGACGCTATTGCCGGCCGAGCCGACGCTCGCGAGCTGCGCCGGATCGACGCTCGTCACCGCCGTCTCGTTCGCGTCGTGCATCGATTGCAGATAGTTGATCGACCACAGGCCGTACTTCCACGTCGCGAAGCCGTCGGCGCCGGGCGTGATCGTGAAGTCGGCCTGCGCCGCGCGATTCGTCAGGTGCAACGACGTCGCGTCGCACTCGTAATCGGCGCACGTGAGCGCGCCGGTCGAGCCCGGATCGTCGTCGGAGCTGATCGAGCAGGTGCCGCTGACGTTGCCCGTCGGCTGGCTCGCCGGATCGAAGCTCGCGAACAGGTGCAGCGTCGGCCAGATGCCGGGCCAGCCCATCGGCTGCGTCGCGAACACGAAGCGACCGAGCGCGTTCGAGCCGGTCGCGAAGTGCAGGATCAGTTGCTGCAACGTCTGATCGGCGTGAGGCGCGATCAGCGGGCCGAACTCGAGCGACGTGCCGGCCGCCGATTCGAAGCCGAGAAAGTTCATCGGCTGCTTCGAGTACTCGTACGACTCGACGGCGGTCGAGAATCCGGGCAGATCGATCCACGGCCCGGCCGACCACGGCGACGTGTCGAAGTAGAGATCGGTCGGCAAATGCGCGCGGCTGTAGTTGCCGAGGTCGCGGCCCATCGCCTGCGCGAGCGGCTCGCCGGAGATCTGCATCTCGCCGGCGGCGAGCATGTGCTCGCGCACGACGAACCGCGTGCTGTTCACCGTAGCGGTGATCGCCGGCGTTTGCGCGGCGTCGCTCGGCGTCTGCGCGGCGTCGCTCGCGAGCTTCGGCGAGCCGCACGCTGCGAGCACGAGCAACGACCACTTCACTAGAAGCTCGCCAGCTGGAGCTCGGGAGAACATACGAAGTCGTTGTTCGCGCCGCAGACTTCGTGACAGCCGTTGCAGCCGCCCGTCGGCAGCGCACCGTAGCCGCCGACCGGCGGACCGATGCCGCGCCAGCTGATCGCGACGCTGCCGTCGGATCCTTCGGCGAGCCCGAACCATTCCCAATCGACCGCGCCGTCGGCGTTGAAGCCGCCGCCGCGCTTGGCCGCGGCGATGATGAGCATCTGGCCGCTCTCGCGCGCTTCGACGATCACGGTGCCGACCGGAAACGCGGTCGCGCCGTGTGGCGGCAGTGCGTTGATGTATTGCGTGCGCGGCCCGAGCACGTCGGAGCCGTAGGTGCCGTCGTCGGGCGGCCCGTCGTCGTGCACGCTGGTCCACGCGCGAAACGCGGCGAACGTCGCCGGAAATGCGACGAAGGTCGCGTTGCTATCGACCGGCGGCGGTGCGGGCGGCGCTCCGTCGTGACACGCGATGACCAGGCACGCGAGGCACGCGAGCGACTTCACCCGCTAGTTTTATCAGAACGCGAGAACGAGCCGAGCCTGAACCGTCTGCGCGGTTCCCGGATCGCCGACGTTGGACTGATTGAGTGAATCTGTCCCGTACTGGAAGCCGGGGCCGGTAAAGTTCGTGTCGTCGGGGTGAGACATCGCACTGAACGGCAACAGGATGCCGTACGAGATGCCCGCGTAGATCTTGCCGTCGTGATAGCCGAGGTCGAGGTCGAACTCGGTGCCGTAGAACAAACCGTTGCCCGGCGTCGCGACTGGCTTCATCGCCATCGAGGTGACGTTCCACAGCTTCGCGGTGATGTTCTTCGTGAAGTCGTACTGCGCGAACGGCTTGAAGTAGAGCGCGTTGGTCACGGCGCCGAACATGTAGCGCCACATGATCAAGTCGACCTGGTAGTCGCGATTGAACGTGAACTGCGACATCGTGCACGTGTGGTCGTTGTTGCAGATGCTCGGTAAGCCGACCTGATTTTCGTACGCGATGTTGGTCTCGCCCTGGACGATGTTGTCCCATTGGTCGCCGGTCGCGAAGCCGCTCTCGAGCCCGATCTTGAACTTGTTGTCGAGACCCTTCCACGACCCGCGTAGCGCGCCGCCCATCTTGCGGATGTCCTCGCCGCCGGTGATGCCGAGGTCCTGGAGGTTTTGCACCGAGCCGAACGTGCCGACGAACTCGCCTTCGACATCCCACGGCCCGTAGCCCCAGTGCGCCCACACGTCGGGCGTGTACGTCTTCAAGTTGCGCGGGACGTACTTCGTCGTCGGATCGAACGTGCCGCCGATCGTGAAGCCGGTGACGTCCTCGGCCCAATCTTGCGTCTTGTATTCGAAGTAGACGCCGTAATCGAGCACGCTCTCGCCGCGGTCGACGGCCTCTTTGAAATCGTTCGGCGCTTCCATCTTCGACAGCACCGCGACCCAGCCGTTCGAATCGTCGCTGTCGTCGAGGTCGAACGGCGTCTGCGCGTAGCCCGCATACTGGCCGCCGGTCGTGCCAAGGCCGTTCGGGTTACCGGTCGCGCCGACCTGGTTCGACACCAAGCCATCGGCATCCCAATCGGCCGCGATCATCGCGCGCAGCGGCGTGCCCGGAATCTGCGCCGTGAACGACACGCGATCGACGGAGTCGCCGTAATCGGCGTCGTAGTTGGTGAGGCCGGTGACCGGATCGTAGCCGCCGGCGTTGGCCCAGATCCCCATGCCCCATTGGTTCGGCATGCGCCCGACTTTGATCACGCCGAGCGGAACCGCGACCTCGGCCCACGCGCGCTTCACCTCGATCGAATCGACGTTGGTGTTCACGCCGCGTTGCAGGTTGCCCTGCGTGTTGCCGAACGCCGTGACGGGCGGCAGGTTGCTCGAATTGTAGATGCCGGCGAGGTCCCAGTTGAGCGGCGTCGAGCCCAAGATGTAGTTGTCGAGCGCGTCGGCCTGGATGTGGACCGAGATGCCTTCGTCGATGTTGATCGTCGGCTCGAGGCGCAGCCGCATGTTCGCGAAGCGGGTCGAGTCGTCGCACGGGTGGCCGAGCGACTGCGAGTTGCAGGCGAGATCGCGCGGGAACGGCGAGCCGCCGACCGCGGGCTCGTCGAGAAAGCCGAGGTTGAAGTTCTTGAACCAGTCGCCGCGCAACCGGAAGTAGCCGTCCATCTCGAGCAGCTTCCAGCGCTTGCGCTTCGGCTTGCTCGGCGGCAGGGCCGGGGTGGTCGGCAGCAGCTCGGGGGTCTTGGGTGCCTCGACCGCGACGCCTTCTTTATTGTCGCTACCGGCCGGCGTCGAAGATGGCTGACCGAAGCCACCCGGAGCGCCCATGCCGGGTCCCATCTGCGCCTCGGCCAAGGTCGAGAGGCTGATGACGATCGCGATGCTCGCTGCAATTAAGTAACGCATTGGAAGACCTAGTTTTTCGAGAGCATCCGAAAGTGCGGCGGACTATAGGCATTCCGCGGAATCACGGTCAATCCGCGCAAGGCTTGAATTGGCTCATTCCGTGGGGAAGCGTTATAGGAAAGCTGTGCTCGCTCTAGACCGCGGCCTATGGCCTCGCGTTGCCTGGCTCGTGACGGTTGCGTGCGCGCCGACGATGAAAGGTCCCGAACCACCGCCGGAAGCGGCGCCCGGCGTGGTGAACAAGCTTTCACCCGCGCCATCGGGGCGCGAAGTGATGGTGGGAGAGATCTGCCCGGAAGGCGCGGGATCGAGCCCCGCGGTCGCGCCGCTGCTCGTGCGCAACGTCGGCTGGTCCGACAACGCGACCGATCTCGGCGCGGTGCTCGAGCGCAACAGCGTGCCGCGATTCTCGGTGTTCGGAACCGACGGCAAGATCGCCGGCGCGTTCGATACGATGGGCGTGGTCGACGTCGGGCTGCCGCAGATGGTCGCGAGCGGTTCATATGCGGGCGCTTCGCCGTGCACGTTCGGTGCGCCGGTGAAGGCGCAAAACGATCCCGGCGTGATCAAGACGCGCACCGACGATCCGAAGTGCATGGCGGCGACGAAGGGCTGCGGCCTCGCGGTCGGCCCGATCACGCACGGCGAAGAAGCGGCCGATCTGCCGCAATACGTCACCGGCGGCGCGTGCATCTCGGGCGATCAGCTCGCGGTCGACATCGACGGCGACGGTCGGATCGAATCGTTCCCGTTGTCGGGCGTGCTCGACGGCATCCGCGGTCCAGCGCAAGAATGGACGGCATCGCCGACCGCGACCGCGGCGTGCACGCCGACGTTCTCGCTCTACGACATCAAGCTCGTGCGCGCGCCCGAGCCGAAGAGGCCCGCCGATCCGAAAGCGACGGTCACGATGGATCTGCTCGGCGTCGTCGATCTCGACGGCGACGGCCGGCGCGAGCTCGTGATCGCGCTGCGCTTCCCGACGACGCGCAGCATCGTCGTCTACGCCGCGAACGAGATGGCGCAGCGGCTCGAGCTCGCGGGCGAATCGACGTCGTTCCCGAGATGACACGCGAAGACGTCAAGGAGCTGCTGTGGGTCGGCTTCGAAGCGCAGGACGCGCCCGATCCGGCGTACGGCGCGGTCGTGTTGTTCAAGCGCAATTTGGTCATGACCGGCGACGGCGCGTGCGATCTCGATGCGCTCGTCGCGTTGTGCGATCGGCTGCATCGCGGCGGCGCGCTGATCGCGATCGATCAAGAAGGCGGTCGCGTCCAGCGCATCAAGCAGCCGGCGACGGTGTGGCCGCCGATGTTGCACGTGGGCGACGCGGCCGAGCAGGTCGGCAAAGCGATGGGCGACGAGCTCGCCGCGCTCGGCATCGACATCGACTTCGCGCCGGTGCTCGACGTTCACACCAATCCACAAAATCCGATCATCGGCGACCGCGCGTTCGGCCGCGATGCCGCGACGGTCACGCAGCACGCGCTCGCCTACGCGCGCGGGCTCGCGAGCGCCGGCGTGCTCGCGTGCGGCAAGCACTTTCCCGGCCACGGCGATACCGACACCGATTCGCATCTCGCGCTGCCGCGCATCGATCACGATTGGCCGCGGCTCGACACCGTCGAGCTGCCGCCGTTCGCCGCCGCGGCGCAGGCCGAGCTGCCGATGATCATGACGGCGCACGTCGTGTTCGCCGCGATCGATGCGACCGTGCCGGCGACGCTGTCGCGCGCCGTCGTGACCGGCCTGTTGCGCGAGCGGCTCGGCTATCGCGGCGTGATCGTCAGCGACGACCTCGACATGAAGGCGATCGCAGCGACGATGGGCGCCGATGTGGCGGCCGTGGCGGCGATTCGCGCCGGTTGCGACGCGTTGCTGCTGTGCCGCGATCGCGACAACCAGCTGCTCGCCGAGCAAGGCCTGATCAAAGCCGCCGAGAGCGACGGCGAGCTGCGCGCGCGGATCGGGCAGAGCGCGGCGCGGGTTCGCGCGCTCAAGGCGAACCGCGCCGTCGCGCGGCCGAGCCGCGACGTCATCGGCAGCGCGGCGCATCGCGCACTCGCAGAGCGGCTCGCATGAAGGCGCTCGCGATCGTGCTGGTCGCGACGAGCGCAGCCGCCGGCGTGCCGAAGGGCACGTCGATCGTGCCGAAGTCGACGTCGCCCGACGGCAAGCTCGCCGTGACCGCGCCGGACGATCCGAGCTCGACGCAGCCGAATCAGCTGATCGAAGTCGCGACCGGC
>DASXEF010000855.1:0-1856 GCA_036490255.1 Kofleriaceae bacterium | reverse complement strand
CAGTTACCTCGCGCTCGTCGAGGAGCTCACCGAGCACGACCGCAAGTATCACGTCGAGTCGAGCCCGACGATCAGCGACATCGAGTACGACAAGCTGGTCGTCAAGCTGCGCGAGCTCGAGCGCGCGCACCCTGATTGGATCGTCGCGTGGTCGCCCACGCAGCGCGTCGGCCACGCGCCGGTCTCCGAGTTTCCGAAAGTCACGCGGCCGGTCGCGATGCTGTCGCTCGACAACACGTACGACGAGGCCGAGCTGCACGCGTTCTTCGACCGCGTCGTCAAAGGCCTCGACGGCGACGTGCCGGTGTTCTCCGTCGAGCCCAAGATCGACGGCTTCGGGATCGAGCTGACGTACAAAGACGGCGTGCTCGCGCTCGGCGCGACGCGCGGCGACGGCCGCATCGGCGAGGACGTCACCGCGAACGTCAAGCTGGTGAAGGGCGTCGCGCTGCGGCTGCGCGAGCCGGTGTCGATCGTCGTGCGCGGCGAGATCTACATGACGAAGGCCGAGTTCGCGGCGATCAACGCCGAGCGCGCGAAGCGTGGCGAGGAGCTGTTCAAGAACCCGCGCAACACCGCCGCCGGCTCGATCAAGCAGCAAGATCCTCGCGAAGTCGCGAAGCGGCCGATGCGCACGATCCTCTACGAAGTCGTCGACGGCGAGCGCTACGCGAGCGGTCACTTGGCGTCGCTCGACCTGATCAAGCGGCTCGGCATTCCGATCTCGACGCACAACTCGTCGGCGAACAGCTGGGAAGAATTGATCGCGGCCGTGCACGGTTGGGCCGACAAGCGCGATCAGCTCGCGTACGAGGTCGATGGCCTCGTCGTCAAGGTCGACGACTTCGCACAGCGCACCGCGCTCGGCACGACCGCAAAATTTCCGCGCTGGGCGATCGCCTATAAATTTCCGGCGCGTCAGGTCACGACGATCTTGCGCGGCATCGAGCTCAACGTCGGCCGCACGTGCGCGGTGACGCCGGTCGCGCTGCTCGATCCCGTCGACGTTTCGGGCACGACCGTGTCGCGCGCGTCGGTGCATAACTGGGATCAAGTCGCGCGGCTCCAGCTCGGCATCGGCGATCGCGTGACGATCCAAAAAGCCGGCGAGATCATTCCGGAGATCTTGAACGTGACCGAGCCGTCGAAGGGACCGCGTGTCGTCACGCCGACGACGTGCCCGTTCTGCGAAGCGACGCTCGAGCGCGAGGACGGCCGCGTCGCGCTGATCTGCCCGAATCGCACCGGCTGCCCGGCGCAACGGCTCGGCGCGATCGAGTTCTTCGCGTCGCGCCATCAGATGAACATCGACGGCCTCGGCGAGAAAGTGGTCGCGCAGCTCGTCGAAGCGGACCTGATCGGCGACGTCGGCGATCTGTTCGCGCTGACCGCGAAGCAGCTGAAAGGGCTCGAGCGATTTGCCGAGCTGTCGGCGACGAACCTCATCAAGGCGATCGCGACGGCGAAGCAGAACGCGACGTTCTCGCGCCTGCTCGCCGCGCTCGGCATCCCGAACGTCGGCAGCGTGCTCGCGAAGCCGATCGCCGCGAAGTACGGCAAGCTGTCGGTGCTGCGCGAGGCGGCGAAGACGAAGTCGTCGGAAGAGCTCGTCGCCGAGCTCAACGACATCGACGGCATCGGCGAGACGATCGCAGAGCACGTCGACAAGTTCCTGCGCGATCCTCACGCGGCGGTCGTGCTCGACAAGCTCGCAGGTCACGGCGTCGATCCCGAGGAGCCGGTGTCGACCGCGAGCGAGGGCCCGCTCGTCGGCAAGACGTTCGTCGTCACTGGCACGCTGACGCAGCCGCGCGCCGACGTGCAAAAACGCATCGAAGCCGCAGGCGGCAAAGTCG
>DASXEF010000257.1:0-1991 GCA_036490255.1 Kofleriaceae bacterium | reverse complement strand
CTGCGCACCTCGTTCACGTCGGATACGTCGTGCAAGCGCGCGCCGTTCGCCGTGCGCTACGTGCAGTCGCTCGTCGAGGACGACGCGACCGACCCGCAGGTTCGCGACGAATACGACAAGAAGTACAAGTCGACCGAGGGCAGCGTGATGCTCGATACGTCGAAGGCGCCGCACGACGGCCCCGAGGACGCGCCGGTGCGCCTGACCGAGTTCTTCGACTACGGCTGCCCGCACTGCGCCGCGTTCCGCCCGATGATGGAGCAGATCGTCAAGGACGAGCAGGGCAAGGTCGTCGAGTACTTCATGATGTTCCCGCTCGAGAAACACACCGACTCGAAGAGCGCGGCACAAGCGGCGTTCGCCGCGGCGGCGCAGGGCAAGTTCGCCGAGATGCACGCGCTGCTGTTCTCGAAGCAGCCCGAGCAGGATCACGCGCAGTGCGACGACATGGCGAAGTCGCTCGGCCTCGACATGACGAAGTTCGAGCAGGTCTACAACGATCCCGCGACCGCGGCGCACGTCGCGTCGGATCTCGCGCAGGGCGAGAAGGCCGGTGTCGACGCTACGCCCACCTTGTTCTTCAACAACCGCAAGTACGACGGCCCGATGCATCCGAAGTACATCGAGCTGTGGATCGAAGAAGAGCTCGCGGTGAATCGTTAGCGCTATTATCCGTCTCATGGGTATGCGCGCGCTCGCGGCAGCAGTTCTCGTTCTCCTTGCAGGCACGGCAGCCGCCGACGAGCTCAAAGTCGGCGACCGGCTCGCCGAGCTCGACGGCAGCGTCGATGTCGGTGGCAAGCCGTTTCGCGTCAAGGCCGTCAAAGGCTGGAAGATGATCACGTTCGGCGCATCGTGGTGCGTGCCGTGCGCGAAAGAGCTTCCGGCGTGGGACAAGATCGCGCCGGACTATGCCGGCAAGGTCTCGTTCGTCGCGGTCGATCTCGACAGCGACAAGGACAACGGCAAGAGTTTTCACAAAAAGCTCAAGCTCTCGCACATGGCACTCGTCTACTTGTCGCCGGATTCGGCGGTCGCCGCGAAGTACGGCTCGGACCACATGCCGACGACCGTGCTCGCCGATCCCGACGGCGTGATCCGCTACGTCCGCGGCGGCTTCGAAAAAGGCGACGTCGACGGCGAGGTCAAGAAGATGCGCGAGCAGATCGAAAAGCTCGTGAAGTAGCAGTCGATCGCATCCCGAGGTAGCCGTGGCGAATCGGCCAACTCGTCGAAACTAGATACGTCAACCGGTGGCATCGGCCGTGCACAATCCGCCGGCATGACCGAGCTAAGTGTTCCCGAGCTCGAATGCGTCGTCGGCGGCATTCGGGGCGTCAAACAGCCCACCGAGAAGAACAAGGGCACCGATTCGCGGTCGCGCCCGCTGCAAGAGAGCGGCGGTGGTGCACCTGACCCGACGCGGCCGTCGCCGGTGCCGAACATCTCGCCCGCGCCGCAGCCGCAGCGGATCCAAGTCGCTCGCTAAGTTCGCTACCACTTCACCGACGTCAGCGTCACGCTGCCGCCGCGCGCGAGCCCGAGTTGCACGGTCACGCCGATCCCGATCGTGCCCGACGACAAGAACGCGACCGCTGGATCGACTCCAAGCTGCGTGACCGCGCGGCCGTCGACGGTCAAGATCATGTCGCCGGCGACGAGTCCCGCCGCTTCCGCCGGACCGCCCGGTTTGATCGACGTGATCACGACGAGGCCGTTCTGATTCGCGACCGCCATGCCGAGCGTGCCGGCATCGCCTTGGCGCGGCGGCACGACCTTGATCGATCCGAGATCGAGGTGCTGGCCCGACGTCAGCGTGTACGGCGTGGTCGCGAGCGGCGTGACGCTGTTCGGCGCGAAGATCATCACGTTGCTCGCGCCGGCCGGCAGTCGATCGATCGTGAAGTGACCGTTCGCATCGGTCTGCGCACCGCCGCCCATGATCGCCTCGGTCATGCGCTTCTCGTCGGACTGCGGGATCGTGTTCAGGC
>DASXEF010000249.1:0-3802 GCA_036490255.1 Kofleriaceae bacterium | reverse complement strand
GATGCGGTGCACGCCGCCACGACGAGCGCACTGCACGCTAAAAAGCTGCCCCTCATGATCGCGCTGCACGAGCATTCTTCGAGCCACGACTAACTCGCTGAAAGCGTGCGCGCGCATCGACGATGAATTGCAGTACGAGCCATCGCGTGTGCAACCACTCGGCAGCACTGCCGTCGCGCGTGCTCGAAGTCGAGCACCAACCTGCGCATCTTGCTCGTCAGTGCGCGTGCGCGTGCACGACGTCGTCGGCGTGCTCGTGCGAATCGTGATGAGGCAACTCGCAGCGATGAACCTCGATCGTCAGGTGCGCGACGTCGAGTCCATCGAGCACCGCGCGGCGATATTCTTCGACCTCGCGCGGCCGCGCCGTCACGATCGACACGATGCAGCTGCGGCGGCCGGGGCCGAGATCCCAGACATGAAGATCCGCGATGCGCACGTCGTCGATCGCTTCGAGCTTGTCGCGGACGACGCGCTCGCACGTCGGTGACGACACGACGTCGAGCAGCTGCCGGCTCGCCTGCCGGCACAGCCCGACCGCCCACCACGTGATCACCGCGCCGCCGACGAGGCCCATCGCCGGATCGAAGAACCACAGCCCGGCGTATTTGCCGGCGATCAACGCGCCGATCGCGAGGATCGACGTCAACGCGTCGGCAATGATGTGGACGTACGCGGCGCGCAGGTTGAAGTCGAGCGTGCCGGGCTTCGGCGGCTCGTCGGGGTTCGCGTGATCGTGATGGTCGTGATCATGATCGTGATCATGGTCGTGATGATCGTGACCGTGACCGTGGCCGTGATCGTCGCCGTACGTGTGGCTGTGACCGAGCAGGATCGCCGACACGACGTTGACGACGAGGCCGAGCGCCGCGATCGGGATCGCCTCGCCGAAGTTGACGGCGGGATGCGTGATCAGGCGCTCGATGCCCTCTTTGGCCATCCAGATCGCGACGAGCGCGAGCAACACGCCGCTCGTGTAGCCGGCGAGCGCGTAGACCTTGCCGGTGCCGAAGCTGAACGTGTCCTTGCCGGCGCGCGTGCGCGCGTACCAGTACGCGACGAGCGTGAGCCCGAGTGCGCCGACGTGCGTGCCCATGTGCCAGCCGTCGGCGGTCAGCGCGAGCGAGCCGGTCATCGTGCCGACCGTGAGCTCGCCGATCATCATGATCGCGGTGAGCCCGACGACCCAACGCGTGCGCCGCTCGCCCGATCGGTTGTGATCGGCGTCGGGCTCGTGGTGCGCGTGCGCGGCTAAGTCGTGACCGTCCATCGCCGAGCAGTCTAGCCCGCCGATCAGCCGATGGGCAGGTAGATCGAGAACGTTGCCGCGTACCCCGCCGTGGTGTCGCCGGTAAGGGACATCTCGTTCTTGCCGTCGGTCTGTTGGGAGTACACGCGATCGCTCGCATTCGTCGTCGAGTTCGTGCCTTCGGAGTTGTACGGCGTGATCGTCGTGGCGATGGTGTCGATCAGCGTCTGCGCGAAGAACACCTGCGTCGTGTTCGTGCCGTCGGAGAGCCCGGCCGCTTCGTCGTAGCTCGAGCGAATCCGCAGGTGGATGTGCGTGGTGCGGCCCTGATACCAGCCCGGCACGATCGTCGTGAACGTGACCTTGCCGGTGGAGTCGCTGATCTGATAGCCGCGCAGCCATTGCTCGGTCGACGTGCTCTCGCTCGAGATGTCGGAGTACACGCCGGTCGCGTTGCAGTGCCAGATGTCGACCTGCGCGCCGACGTACGGCGTGCAGCTGTTCTGCGCGTCGTAGATGTAGAACGTCAGCGCGAGCGGGATGCCGGTCTGCACCGACGTACCATCGAGGTTCGCCGTGATGTCTGAGCGAGCGAAGCCGTCGGCGGAATCGTCGGCGAAGTACGGGCCGACCTCGCCTTCGAGCGTCGACGCGCACGCGCCGCCGTCGCTAGAGCCCGACGTTGCCGCGTCGGCGGTCGATTCGTCGTCGCCCGAGCTCGACGTCGCGGTCTTGCACGCGACCAGCACCAGCGATCCGCCGAGCAGCCCAAATGCACCGAGCACGTCGCGTCTATCCATCGTTTTGCTCATCGCTCGGGTGCTAGTCCAAGCGCCGTGCCACGCGAAGTAGGCGATTCCTCGTCGCGAGCGTGTACGGTTCGCGTACAGCTCGTACGCGGAGCGATCGCGGTTGCTGTCGAAACGGCGCGCCGGCGGCTGGCTCGGCTGGCCCGGCACTTGCGATGATTCGCCGGCGTGTCGTTGCGTCTGCGTCTCTTGATCGTCGCGAGCCTCGCGATCGTCGCGCTCGCGACGGCGATCGTCACCGTGCTCCAGCTCGCCCGCGACCGCGATTCGCTGACGTTCGCGCAGGCGCGCGATAGCGACCACGTCGCGCTCGCCGCGCTCGCCGCCGCCGGTACGACCGGCTCGCCCGACGAGCTGCGCACGCGTGCCGACGCCGTGCTCGCGCCGATGAGCGACACCCGCGGCGGTTATTGCTGGAGCGACGGCGCGTTCGTGCAGGCCGAAGCGAACATGTTCCACGACCACGGCGGCCCGCCGCCGGGCGACCACGGGCCGCCAGGCGATCCTCCGTTCGACGATCACGGACCACCGCCCGACTTCGATCACCATCACGTGCCGCCGCCACCGCCAAACGTCCGCAGCGCGCTCGAGACCGCGTGTCGCGACGTGGTCGCCGGTGCGACGCTCGATCGCGAGATCGCCGATCGCGGCGACACCAGCGTGCTCGCGGTGCGCGGCATCGTGCCGGGCATCGCCGCGTTCGCGATGCGGATCGTGCCGAACCGCCGCGGCGGCGATTTTCCGCCGGCACTCGGCATCATCGCGCTCGCGACGCTGCTCGTGATCGGGTTGAACCTGCACGCGCTGTTGCAGCTCCGCCGCGGCGCCGCGCAGCTCGGCGACGCACTCGTCAAGCTCGAAGCCGATCCGCGCGCCGCGATCGAACGCCCGGCCACGCCCGAGCTCGCCGAGATCGCCGACGGCGTGCGCGCGCTATCGGGCCGGCTCGCGGATGCACGCGCCCACGAGCGCGAGCTCGAGCACGAACGCGCCCACGCGCGGCGGATGAGCTCGCTCGGTCACCTCGTCGCCGGCATCGCGCACGAAGTTCGCAACCCGCTGACCGGGATCAAGTTACTGCTCGACGGCATCAAGCGGCGCGAAGCCGAGGCGAAGACCAAAGGCGACGTCGAGACCGCGCTGCGCGAGGTCGCGCGGCTCGACAAGCTCGTCGCCGCTTGTCTGGGCGTCGCGCGCGATACCGGCGTCGAGCGCAGCGAGCTCGAGCTCGGCGCGCTCGCCGACGAACGGCTCGCCGGGCTCGGCGCGTACGCTGCGCAAAAGCGCGTCGAGCTCGTGCGCCGTGGCGCGACCACGCGGCTCGTCGATCGCGACGCGGTCGTGCGCATCGTCGACAACTTGGTGCGCAACGCGATCGATGCGAGCCCCGACGGCGCCGCCGTCGAGGTCGCGATCGACGGCGCGACGATCGACGTGATCGATCGCGGGCCCGGCGTGCCGGCCGGCCAGGTGCTGTTCGAGCCGTTCGTGACGTCCAAGCCCGACGGCACCGGCCTGGGATTGTGGATGTCGCTCGCGCTCGCCGAGGCACGCGGCGGCACGCTGCGCTATCGTCGCGACGACGGCATGACGCACTTCACGCTCGATCTGGAGCCCGCGTGACCGCAGTCCTCGTAGTAGATGACGAGCCGGTCATTCGCAACGCGCTGGTCGATCGGCTCGATGAAGAAGGCTTCGATGCGGTTCCCGCCGAATCGCTCGCGCAGGCGCGCGCGCAGCTCGC
>DASXEF010000174.1:0-3803 GCA_036490255.1 Kofleriaceae bacterium | reverse complement strand
TCTCCATCACCCAGAAGTCGGGCGCGGCGTCGAGCGACGCGCGCACCGGCACGAACCGATACGGGCTCGACTGGAAGCCCGAGTCGTTCGTCAGCTCGTAGGTGAGCTGACCGATCAACCGCGGCGAGATGATCTGCGTCCACGCGGCCGAAACGCTCGCGACGGTCAGCGACTCGGAAAAATTCGGGTCGTGCGCGCGGCCGACGTCGTTGAGTGACAGCGCGGCGCCGAGCGAGACCGTCGTGTTCTTGTCGAACATCTCCTTGTCGATGCCGGTCGAGAACGTGTTCGAGAGGTAGTCGTTCTCGTGCGAGAAGATGTACGACGCGTGCCACGCGAGCGAGCCGAAGTTGTGGCTGAACCCGCCCGACGCTTGCTGGCGCGTGTCGTGGATCCGCGTCGGCGACGCTTGCGTCACGACGTCGACCGACGCCGAGCTGACGATGTCGGCGGTGTAGCCGAGGTTGACGCTCGTGGTCGGCGTGACGTCGGCGGCGCCCTGCACGAGCGGCGACACCACGGTCGTGTGATCGCTATCGGCGTAGACTTGGACCTTCGACGTGAACGTCGTGTCGGCGTGCGCCACGGTCGCGATCGTCAGCGCGATCAGTTGCAGCCGCATCCGCCGCCCGATGTGCCGTAGCCGCCTTCAGAGCCTTCTCGCGCCTCTTGCATGTGCAGATCGAGCTCGTCCTCGGCGGGGTCCGGCGAAAACTTCATCGCGCGCTTCGCGAGGGTCTCGCGCTCGCGTGGCCGCACGTGGATGCAGCCGGTCGCGAGTACGATCGCGAGCGCGGCCGCGCGGCGACGGCGAAGCACGAACGCGAGCACGATCGCGACGACGCCGATGCCGTCCGCACCAGCGCTGCAGCCGCCGGTTTGTGGCGCGCTCACGCCCATCTCGAACAGCGGGACCTGCCCCGCCGCGACGTCGTCGCCGTACGGATCGTTCGGGAACGCCGAGCCGCTGCCGCCGTTGCCGTCGACGGCGGCGAGATACGCGGTCAGCGTGCCGGCGCCGCTCGCCGGCGCGGTCCAGCACACGTCCCACGAGGTCGTGCCGGAATGCACGCCGCTGTAGATCGCCGCGGTGCCGTCTTTCAAGATGTACGCGTCGGCGCCGATGACGGTCGCGCTGCCGGTCGCGCAGTCGCTACCGGCGACGACCTGATAGCTGCCTTTCGGATCGCCGCCGGCGTCGTCGACTTCGAGCGCGAAGCCGTTCAGGTCGCAGGCGGCGTACGGCGTCGTGCCGAATCCACAGTTGTCGCCGTTCGCTTTGAACGCGAGCCCCTCGCTCTCGCCGTCCATCACGACGCGCAGGTGATACTGCATGCTCGCGGTCCAGCCGGTCGTGAACAGCTCGGGATGATCCGCTTCGAGCCGGATCGAGATCAGCCCGGGTCCGTTCGTATGGCAGACCGCACACGTGTGCGAGATCCAGCGCGGCGAGCCGTCGAAGGCGATGCCGCCCGCGCCGTCGCTCGCGACGGGATCGAGATCGAATTGGCCGCCCCCCGAGAAGCCGCACGTTAGCGCGGCGATCGCGAGCGCGATCAGTTGGCGCATGCGCCGCTCCCCGCGAGCCACGCGCGAATCGCTTGGTATTGCGCGTCGCTCGTGCCGGTGTAGATCGCGCCGCCCGCATGCTCGAAGCCGCCGGCCGTGCTCGGCAACGGCTTCTTCAACAGCCAGTTGTCATCGGGATCCGGCGCGGTCACCGCGAAACCGGTCGCCGACGTGAAGTTGCCGTGCTGCTCGTCGTCGGTGAGCGGCGCGATCAGATCGTCGAGCGTCTGCGCCGGCGTCGCACGGAGCTTGCCGGGCGTGTATACGCGCAGCGCGGTGCCGGCCTGGCCGTGGCACGCGAGGTAGCTGCACTGGCGCGCGAGGATCGGCTGCACGTTGCATCGAAACACGGTCTCGTCGAGCTTCGTCGACGGATCGGTCCCCGGCGAATTGGTCACGTCCGAGCACGCGACGAGCGCGCACAGGACGCAGAGGACAGTCCTCATGCGGCCGCGGACTATCGCAGACTTCGCACGCCGAAAGATTAAAACACTATAATGCGCATCCTCCGTACACTGCGTCGGCGCATCAGCACGGCAGTGATGCGCTGTCAGTACCGCTGTCACGACAACGCGGCTCGCTCGTTGTTCAGTACACGCGATGAAGCGGGCTCCCGGCCTCGTCGTGACGCGACGCGAGTTCTGCGCGCTTGCGGGCGCGATCGCGGTCGCGAGCTGCACGAGCAGCGGCCCCGCGGCGATCTCGACGGGCGGGCTCAGCGGCGGCGGCGACGACACGCCGACCGACGCCGACGACGGCGAACCGCACGACGGCAGCACCGGCAGCGGCAGCGGATCCGGCAGCGGCAGCGCGATGGCCGCGACCTGTCCGTCGACGGGCGCGACCGACGTCGGCGCGCCGACGACGTTCACGACAACCACGCCGGTCTACTTCTCGACCGGGAAATACTTCGTGATCCGCGACAGCGGCGGGCTCTACGCGATGACCGCCGTGTGCACGCACGAAGGCGCGACGTGCGACTACGAGAGCGCGCAAACCGACATCTATTGCCCGCGTCACGGCGCGACGTTCAGCTTGAACGGCGCGGTCACGCAAGGACCGGCGACGAAGGCGCTCAGCCACTACGCGATGTGCACGCTCGCGAACGGTCACGTCGGCGTCATCACCTCGCAAACCGTCAGCGCGACGACGCGCCTGGATGCATGATGTTTTTAGCGCCGGCCATCATCGTCTTCGTCGGAGTCGCGGGTAAGCACCCAGAGCAGGTGCAGCGCCAGCTCGAGCCGGTGCTCGCGCACGCGCACGTCGCGCCGCGCACCGTCGCGAAGTCGGAGCTCGCGAGCCTCGCGCGCCACAGCGACGATTCGAAGACGATCGTGCAAGGCATGCACGTCGACGGCGTGATCGGCGGCGCGCTGATCGAGGCCGGCGGCACGCTCACGCTGCGGGTCGTGATCTACGACGGCGATGGCAACCTCAAGTCACTCGGCGAGACGCCGCTCGGCGGCGCCAAGATGTCGACCGACGAGCTCGAAGTGCTCGGTGAAAACCTCGACGACGAGCTCGGCGGCTTGCATCACAAGACCGGCGTCGCTGTCGCGAAGCAGGAAGTTGCGGAGATCGACTTCGATGCACCCGCGCCGAAAGCCGCCGCGACGCCACCGCCGAAGCGCGCGGCCGCTGCGACCGACGTCGGTTTCGCGCCCGACGCCGACAATCACGACGCGCCATCGCTCGGCAACGTCCCCGCGCCCACGCACGACGTCAAGCCAACCGAAACCGCCGATGCGGTCAGCCTCGACGACGTCGCGTCGCTCAACAACGCGCCGGAAGACACCGGCGAATCGACCGCGACCGCGCCGGCCGAGCACGCGCTGCACTTGCACGCCGACGGCGGCTTCGGGCTCGCGTCGCGATCGTTCTCGGGTCCGAGCGGGTTGATGGGGTACACCTCGTCGCCGGTCGGCACCGCGCGCGTCGCGGCCGGCATCGAGCCCGTCGCGCATCTGTCGCTCGACGCGATGGCCGAAACCGCGCTCGGTATGTCGACGCCGATCGGCAGCACGTCCGCGGCGACGTCGATGTCGCGCTACGAGATCACGGTTGCGTACGCATTCGGCCACGGGGCGCTCTCGATCGCGCCGACGTTCGGCTACGGCCAGCGCGGGTTCTCGATCGATTCGAGTGCGACCGGGCGCTCGCCCGACACCAGCTACGGCTACGTGATCCTCGGCGCGAACGCGGCGTACGTGCTCGGCGAGCACCTCACGCTA
>DASXEF010000130.1:0-17126 GCA_036490255.1 Kofleriaceae bacterium | reverse complement strand
TCGAGCTGGTAGTAGCCGGCGTTGTCGAGGCCGCGCAACGTGAGCAGCGAGCTACTGCTGCCCTCGGCGGTGTGGTTGTAGACGACGTCGAGCAGGACTTTGATCCCGACCGCGTGAAACGCTTGCACCATCGCGCGCACTTCGCGCGTCGGCCCGCCTGGCGAGCGATCGCACGCGTAACGCCGGTCGGGCGCGAAGTACGCGAGCGTCGAGTAGCCCCAGTAGTTGTCGCCGCCGTCGCTCGTCGGATCGACGTCGTTGCGATCGTTCTGCGTCTCGGCGATCGGCAAGAATTCGACGGCGGTGACGCCGAGCGACGCGAGGTAGCCTGCTTGCGCCGCGGCTCCGGCGTACGTGCCCGCACACGTCGCGGCCGTCGCCTCGGTGAAGCCGCGGACGTGAACCTCGTAGATGATGTCGTCGCGCAGCGCGCGCACCGGCTTCGTGCCGAAATCCGGGGCTGCTTCCGGCAGGACGATGCCCTTCGGTGCAACCGGTGCGGAATCGACGTCGCGAGCGCTGCCGACCGCGTACGCCGCGCCCGACAGCTGATCGGGCGTCTCGGGATCGTGCGACAGCTCGAGCGCGTACGGATCGAACACGAGCTTGTTCGGATTCATCCGGTTGCCGTCGGCGTCGACGTCGGCGATCCAGCCGGCATCGCTGCCGGGCGCCCACGTCGGGTCGTACGGCCAGTTCGGCCCCCACGCGCGATAGCCGTAGTAGATCGTCGACGGCAGCTGGCTCGCCGGGATGCTCGCCCAGAACACGTTGCCGGACTGCTCGAGCGCGGCGGTCAGCACCGGCGCGGCGCCGGTCGGCGCGTCGAACACGTCGAGCTCGATCCGCGTCGCTCGGGTCGACGCGACCGCGAACGAGATCGAGTCGCCGCTGCCATGCGCGCCGAGCGCGGGGATGCCGGCGGCCGCGTCGGCGGCTGGCGTCGACGCGTCGTTGACCGTCGGCGCGCTCGGACGCGAGCAGCCGACGAGCGCGATCGCGAGCACCCAGCGCATCGTGCTCGCGAGCTGCAACGCACGCGCCGCCACAAGCGTGCGTTTCGTCAGGTGCGCCGATCGCGGCGCGTTGCGAAAGACAACGTGCTCCGCCCCGATGTGAGCAGCGACCACGATATGATGCCGGCGATGTCTCGCGTCGCACTCGCGTTCGTAGCCGTCGCCTTCGGCGGCGTCGCACACGCCGATCCGCTCGAAGTCGGCGCCTTCTTGGGGCCGCGCATCTTCAGCCAGTCATCCGCGCTCGGCTACATCGACGACGCGCCGGCGCATCCGATGCTGCAGACGTCGGTCGCGTTCGGCGGCCGCATCGGCCACGAATTCTTCGTGCCGTGGTTCTTCCCCGAGATCGAGCTCGGGTTCTCGCCGACGCACACGAATGACGCCGGCGGCGCGAAAGAAGTCACCGCGTATTGGCTCGATCCGCGGATCCAGCTGCGCTTCGAGCTACGCCCCGGCTACGACAAGCGCGTCCAGCCGTTCGTCTACGTCGGCGCCGGTGCACCGACGGTGTTCTCGAGCGCACGCATGACGCTCGACACCGGCATCATCGCCGAAGGGTACGGCGGCGTCGGCGTGCGGCTCGACACGCTCAAAGGCTTTCGCGTCCGCGTCGACGCGAAGGTCTCGGTGATCACCGGCGCGAATCCGCCGCCGGTCGGCGTCGAAGCCGAGTTCGACTTCGGCATCGACTTCGGCATCGGCGGTCCGAAACGCGCGAGCACGACCGAGGTCGTCCCGGTGCAAGCCGCCGATCTCGATACCGACGGCGACGGCATCCCCGATTCCAAAGACAAGTGCCCGACGCGGCCCGAAGACTTCGACGGCTTCGAGGATGCCGACGGCTGCCCCGACATCGACAACGACGGTGATCACGTGCTCGACATCGCCGACAAGTGTCCGATGCAGCCCGAGACGTACAACGGCTTCGAGGACGACGACGGCTGTCCAGACACCGTGCCCGCCGATGTCAGCAGCATCGTCGGCTCGATCGAAGGCTTGCTCTACGCCGAAGGCGAGACCGCCGTGCGCGACTCGGCCCAGCCGTCGCTCAAGAAGGTCGCCAAAGTCCTCGCCGATCATCCGGGCGTGAAGATCGTGTTGATCGGTCACACCGACGATCGCGAAGCGAAAGCATTCGCGACGCCACCCGCCGAAGGCCAACCGCCGCCGGATATCGACGCACTCGCGACCGAGCTCGCACACGGCCGCGCCGAAGCGGTCAAGCAAGCGCTCGTCGCCGCCGGCGTGCCCGAAGGCAGGATCGTCGTCGACGGCGTCGGCGCCGAGGATCCGGTTGCCGACAACAACACGCCGAAGGGCCGACTCGCGAATCGCCGGGTCGAGCTCAAGCTGTTCGTCGCCCACTACTAGGGACGTAGTCCATTAGCGCAACTTCGATCGCGTAAGCTCGTGCGATCGTTACGCGTGCGAGGGACGGACTAAAGCGAGCGCTGGAACGCGCGGCTCGCGACGCGCACTCCGTCGCGCGCATGTGCGAGCTCGTCCGAAGCTCGGACGCCAACCTGCTCGCTTTAGTCCGTCCCTGCCGCGCTGAATAATCACGCGAGCTTGCGGAGACGAAGTTGCGCTAATGGACTACGTCCCTATTTTTTGCGGCCGAACAAGCCGCGCTTCTCTTTGACGTCTTCGCCGAGATCGGATGCGAGCTCGCGCAGCAGGTCCTGCTGCTTCGCGCTCAGCTTCTTCGGGATCTCGACCTTCCACTGGATCACGTGATCGCCGCGGCCGCTCTGGCCGACGCGCGGAATACCTTGGCTGCGCCGCACGAGCACGTCGTTCGGCTGCGTGCCGGGCTTGAGCTCGACGGTCGTGGTGCCGTTGCAGTTGTCGTCGAGCGTGTAGACCTCGACTTCGCCGCCGAGCGCCGCTTTGACGAAGCTGACCGGGATCTCGGTGAGCACGTCTTCGCCGTCGCGCTTGAACCGCTCGTCGCCTTGCACGTGGAGCACGACGTAGAGATGCCCGGTCGAGCCGCCGGCCGCGGTCTCGCCTTTGCCCGCGAGTCGCAGCGTCTGGCCGTCGTCGACGCCGGACGGCACCGTGACCGACAGCGTCGACGTTTCGGATTGCGTGCCGCGGCCGCGACACTCGGTGCACGGCTCTTTGATCGTCTTGCCCTGACCGCGGCAATGCGGGCAGGTCGACTGCACCATGAAGAAGCCCTGCGAGTGAACGACCTGGCCTTTGCCGCCGCACGTCTTGCAGACCTCGGGCTTGCTACCCGGCGCCGCGCCGGAGCCGCTGCATGTCGTGCACGCGACGTCGCGCGCGACTTTGACTTCCTTCGACGTCCCCCACACCGCCTCGGCGAACGTCAGCTCGAGATCGACGCGGAGATCGGCGCCGCGCGCCGTGCGACGACCGCCGCTCGATCGACCGCCGAAGAAGTCGCCGAACAGATCACCGAACGCGGAGAACACATCTTCGACGTTCGAGAAGCCCGGGCCCGCCGCTGCACCGCGGCCGCGCAGACCGTCGAAGCCGTAGCGATCGTAGATCGCGCGTTGCTCTTCGTCGGAGAGGATCTGGTAGGCGTTCGCGGCCTCCTTGAACTTCTCTTCGGCGGTTTTGTCGTCGGGATTTTTGTCGGGATGGAACTGCTGCGCGAGGCGGCGATACGCCTTCTTCAGGTCGCCTTGATCGCAACCGCGCTCGACCCCGAGGACTTCGTAAAGATCACGCACAGAATCAGGGCTTTGGGTAATGCGCGCTATCGCTGGTGTCAAGCTATCTTGCCGGGTCGCTCCGTCGAGGACGCACAAATCGGCCTGGATCTCGGTCGTTGAACCACGCGCCTCGCACGATCCTCACCGACTGACGAGGTCGCGTCGCGGGCACCGCGATCGATTGTGCACGATTGAATTGCACACGAGGTATTGGTCGCGGCGTCACACCCGGCCGCACGCGCGACCCACACAGTCGTGCCGATCTCGATCAATGCGATCGAGCTCAGCGCGAAGTTCAGTGCGTAGCGATCTGCGCACCGCGCCGCGTCACTGTGTAGTTCCTCTTCACCGCCTTGTGCTCGATGCGGTGGGTTGGTACGAACCAAGTCATGGGCATGAAAAAGGTCGACTCGATCTGGCTCGACGGTCAGCTCGTCCCGTGGGACGGGGCGTCCGAGCACCTGCTCGCGCACACGCTGCACTACGGCGTCGGCGCGTTCGAGGGAATCCGAGCCTACCAGCGAGCCGATGGCCGCACGCAGATCTTCCGGCTGCGCGAGCACCTGCAGCGGCTGATGGACTCGTGCGTGATCTGCACGATGGACTGCCCGTTCACGCTCGATCAGCTCGAGAAGGCGTGCCTCGACGTCGTGCGCACGAACAAGATGACGTCGTGCTACCTGCGCCCGCTGGTCTATCTCGGCTACGGCGCACTCGGCCTCGGCTCGCTCGAGCCGCCGGTTCGCACGATGGTCGCCTGCTACGAATGGGGCAGCTACCTCGGCGAAGAAGGCCTGAAAAAAGGCATCAAGTGCATGGTGTCGGGCTTCACGCGCGCGAACTCGAACAGCGTGATGAACAAGGGCAAGATCTGCGGCCAGTACGTCACGTCGGTGCTCGCGAAACGCATGGCGATCAAGAGCGGCTTCGAAGAAGCGCTGATGTGCGATCCGCAGGGAATGGTCGCCGAAGGTACCGGCGAGAACATCTTCATCGTCAAGAACGGCGTCGTCCGCACGCCGCCGCTCTCGGCTGCGATCCTGGGCGGCATCACCCGCGACACGATCATCACGCTCATGCGCGAGTCGCACATCGAAGTGCGTGAAGAAATGCTCGCGCGCGACGAGCTCTACACCGCCGACGAAGTGTTCTTGACCGGCACCGCCGCCGAGATCACGCCGGTGCGCGATATCGATCATCGCAAGATCGGTCGCGGCGAGGCCGGTCCGACGACTCGGCGCATCCAGGAGCAGTTCTTCTCGGTCGTGAAGGGCAACGATTCCAAGCACGACGCCTGGTTGACTTACATTTAGTTCCGGCCGCCGCCGGCCACCTGCGACCGGCTGAGTCCCCTCGGGAAATCGCTGCGATCGCTGGTTTGCTCTCGATCGGGTGCAGGCAAACCCGGGCGATATCTTACTCGGCAAGTACCGCGTCGAGGACGTCATCGGTATCGGTGGGATGGGCCGTGTCGTGCGCGCGACCCACATGTATTTGCACCAAGCGGTCGCGATCAAGATCTTGCTGCCGACGATGGCGGAGAGCACGTCGACGGTCGAGCGCTTCATCCGCGAGGCGCAAGCGACCGTCAAGCTTCGCAACGAGCACATCGCGCGCGTGATGGACGTCGGCACGATGCCCGACGGCGTGCCGTTCATGGTGATGGAGTTTCTGGAAGGCTTCGACCTCAACCAGATCTTGCGCCATCACGGCCCGCAGCTCGCGCAACCCGTCGTCGATCTCGTGTTGCAGGCGTGCGAGGGCATCTCGGAAGCGCATGCGCTGGGCATCATCCATCGCGACATCAAGCCGTCGAACTTCTTCATCACGCGTCGCCCCGACGGATCGAACCTCCTCAAGATTCTCGACTTCGGTATCTCGAAGACGCCCGCCACGGCGCAGAACATGAGCGAGCTCACCGGCACCCAGACCGTTGTCGGCACGCCGACGTACATGGCGCCCGAGCAAATGCGCACCGCGCGCTCGACCGATCCGCGCAGCGACATCTGGTCGATCGGTGTCGTGATGTATCAAATGCTCGTCGGCCGGCCGCCGTTCGAAGCCGAGACCTACGCCGAGCTCGTACTCAAGGTCGGCACCGAGCCGCCGAATCCGATGTTCGGCGTGCAGTTGCCGCAAGGGCTCGAGTCGATCGTGATGCGTTGCCTCGAGAAAGATCCGAACAACCGCACGCAAAACGTCGGCGAGCTCGCGCGCATGCTCGCGCCGTACGCGTCGGATCCGATCAGCGCGCAGCACTCGGCGGAGCGCGCGTCGCGGATCCTGTCCCAGCAAAACCGCGAGCGGCTGTCGCTGTCGCAAGTCTCGGTCGGCATGGGCTCGGGCGGCCTCGGGCTCACGCCCGCGCCGACGCCGGCGAGCTGGAACAAGTCGAGCGTCGGCGGTGCCGCCGGCCAGATCGGCTCGATGAATCAATCGAGCACGCGCGTCACGCGCGGCGGACGCGGCGTGATTATCGCTGCGGTCGCGACGTTGATCGTCGCCGCCGGCATCGGCGGGTTCGTGATCGCGAGCTCGACGGGCAAGCAGATTCCCGTCGCGGCGGCGCCGACTGCGACGCCGACGCCGACACCGACGCCGACGCCGACGCCGATTGCGACGCCGACGCCGACGCCGACCGTCGCGCCGACCGTTCCGACCGTCACACCAACGGTCACCGCGGGCTCGGCTGCGTCTGGTCTCGCGTCAAAGCCAAAGCCGACGATCACGGCGACGACGAAGCCGACCGCGAAGCCGGCGACGACGAAGCCGGCGACGACGAAGCCGAAGCCGACGTCGTCCGACAGCTTGTTCGACGATCGCCACTAAGCTCAGTCGATGTTGACCGGCAGCGCGATCGTATAGAGGCCCGCGTAGCCGTGGTTGTCGGCTTCGAGGCCGCGGATCGCACGCGTCTTCACGCGATACACGCCGATGTCGGTCGGATCGTGGAGCTTCTCGAGCTCTTCGCAGCTGCCCGTCGACGGATTGAACGTCGGGTGGAAGATGTAGTAGTGACCCGCCTCGGCCGGCCAGCTGCCGTACCAGGTGCCATCGACTTCTTCTTCGATCGCGATGTCGAGCTCCGAGTTCTCGCACTCGGTCTTGCTCGTGGTGCCCCAGTTCTCGACGTCGGCGCCGAGCTCGGCGCCCGCATTGCCGAACTGCGTGATCGTCGCGTCGACCCACGTCCACGCGCGGCACTGCGGATAATCCGAGTTCGCCTGTGCTTCACCGTTCGCGTTGTAGTCGACCTGCCATGCGTCGCAGCCGCAGGTCGTGTCGATCTCGCCGGCCGTGCGCGTATAGGTCTCGCCGCCGCCGCCCGCGATCGTCGTCGACGAGTTCGCCGTCGAGCCGGCCGCACACGTCGATCGCTCTTGCGCGTTGGATCCCTTCGAGCTCGATTCGTCCTGAGCTTGCGGATCGTCCCCACCACCGGCGACACAGCCGCCGACCACCAGCCCGAACATCGCAACGCTCCCGATCATTGACAGTTTGTTCATCGTCATCTCCTTTGCCGCTCCAAACGCGAAGGCGCTGCGATCTTCCCGAACGCCGCGCGCAAAAAAAAGTTGGGAAGATCGGCGCAAGCTCGCGTTCCGTAGCCGTGCACGAAGCCGTCATGGCCTTGACCTCGCGCGAGGCGCTATGGGACCGTCGCCGCGCGGTGAGCGGGCACAGTGCGATGGCGGACGCGGTGCGAGCGTACGAGCCGATCCTCGTCGCGACCGCGCGCAGGCTCTGCGGCAACACCGCCGACGCCGACGATCTGTTGCACGACACGTACGAGCGCGCGTTGCGCGGGTGGGAGCGCTACACCGATCGCGGCAACTTGAAGAGCTGGTTGATGGCGATCATGCACAACGTCTTCATCGATCGTTGCCGCAAGAGCAAACGCGATCTCGGAACCGACACGATCGAGCACCACGAAGTCGCATCCCCGGAAGCGAGCCAGCCGCCGGCATGGGCTGCGGTCACGGCGGAGCAAGTCGCGCGCGCGCTCGACGAGATCGGTGCCGAGTTTCGCGCGGTCTACGATCTCCACGTCGCCGGCAAGTCGTACGACGAGATCGCGACGAAGCTGTCGATTCCGAAAGCGACGGTCGGCACGCGGCTGTTGCGCGCGCGCAAGAAGCTCAAGCAAGCGCTGCTCGGCGAGATCGGAGTGACGCCGTGAGCGAATGTCCCGAGCTCGAACGCACGCATGCCCTCGCCGACGGCGAGCTGAGCACCGCCGACGCCGACGCGGCGCGCGCGCATCTCGCGACGTGCCGGGAATGCCAAGCCGAGCTCGACGACGTGATGCAGCTCGACGTGCTGCCGGCGCCGTCGCGGGTTGCGCCCGTGATCCCGATCGCGTGGTATCGCCGCAAGCCCGTGATCGGCGCGGTCGGCGTGACTGCGCTCGCCGCTGCCGGGATCGCGATCGTGATGGCGAAGCGGCCGGCACCATTGCCGCCGAAAGTCGCGACGCTCGAGCTCGCCGGTAATCGCGCGCTCGAGCCGCGGTTGGCATGGCGCGACGCGAGCACGTATCGGCCGTACGACGTGCCGCGCGGCTCGCATGATGCGCACGAGACCATCCCGCTCGCCGTGCTCGGCGATATCGAACGCAGCGGCGATCTGCACGGCGTCGGCGTGCTCGCGATGCTCGACGGCGAGCGCAAGCAAGCGGCGACCTATCTCGATCGCGCCGGTGATGGCACCGACGTGGTCGACGATCGCGCCGCGCTCGCGCTGCTCGACGGCCACGCCGATCGCGCGCTCGCGTTGTGCGACGACGTGCTCGCGCACAAACCCGACGACACGATCGCGCACTGGAATCGCGGCCTCGCGCTGCGCGACCTCGGGCTGACGGCAGGCGCCGCGGCGGAATTCCGCGTGGTCGCCGCGCGCAACGAGCCGGGTTGGTCCGACGAAGCGCGTCGCCGCGCCGACGTGCTCGACGCCGAAGCGACGGCGCTCGCACAGCGCTTCGCGCGGCTCAATCACGCCAGCGTCGCGCTCGCGACCGGTTCACTCGAGATGTCGGTCGACGATGCCCGCGCCGAGCCCGGCTATGCGCGCGGCATCCTCTACGACGCGATTCGCTCGGCGCCGTCGCGCGAACGGCTCGCCGCGCTCGAGCCACTCGCCGACGCGATCGACGCGGCCGATCACGACACCGCGCTGCACGACGCGATCGCGCGCGCGTCGGCAACGCTGCACCCCGAGCTCGCGAAGCGGTACGGCGAGCTGATCGCGGCGCTCTCCGTCGCGTCGCGGCTGACGCAGCCGACCGGTCACGAGGTCCCGCTGCCCATCGGCGCCGCGCGCACGCAGCTGTTCGATTCGCTGCGCGCCGCACACGCCGACGATCTGCTGATCGGTCTGCTCGTCAAGCTGTCGACCGATCGCGCCACCGTCGACGATCGCGAGCTGGCCGAGCTCGTCAAGCTGACCGCGGCATCGCCGGATCCGTGGATGCAGCTGTTCGGCATCCAGCAACAGGCGCAGGCCGCGCTTCGCCGCGACGATCTGATCGCCGCCGAGGCCGTGTTGTTGCGCGGCCGCGAGCGCTGCATGCAAGGCGCGCCTGCACTCCGCTGCATCATCATCGGCAAGCTGCTCGGCCAGCTCTATCTGCGCTGGCAACGGGTGCCCGAAGCGCGCGCGACGCTCAGCGACGCGTTCGCGCGAGCGCGGCGAGCCGGCGAGTCGTTCTTGCAGACCGACCTGATCCAGCTGCTCGCGAACCTCGCGGTCGTCGACTCGGATGAAGGCACGCACCTGCCGCTCGTGCGCGCGTATACCGACGAGCTCGTACGGCGGTTTCCCCCGGGCGCCGACGAGTGGAAGTGCCAGACCGCGGCGTACGCGCGAATGCTTCGCGCCGAGGTGCTGATCAACCAGCTGCGCTTCGACGACGCGCGGCGCGAGCTCGCGGGTCCCGCGTGTGCGTCGATCGACGATCCGAACATCGCTGCCAATATGCTGTTCACCCGCGCCGAGCTCGCGCGCGGAGACGCGGGCGAGATCGCCGCCGTTCGCGCCGACGCCGCGGCACTGCGAGCCAAGCTGCCGCCTGGCTCGCCCGTCGACGTGGACATCGACCATGCTGAAGGCCGCGTCGTGATCGATCGCGATCCGGCCGCCGGCGAGGCGTTGCTCCGTCGCTCGATCGCAGAAGCCGACGCGTTGCCGGCGTCGGCGGTGCAAGAACGCCGTCCCGCGGCATGGAGCTACGCGGTGCTCGCGATCACGGCGGCCAAGCGCGGCGATGGCGCGGCTGCGCTCGCATTGCTCGCCGACGAGCAAAAGCTTGCGCTGCCGGCGACCTGCGTGATCGGGCTCGCGATCGACGACGATCGCCGCGCGATCGTCGCGCGCGATGCCGCGGGCAAGCTGATCACGCACTACGACGCAGCGCGGACATCACCGGCGATCGATGCAGCGACCTTCGTTCCCGCCGATGTTCGTGCGGCGCTCGCGAGCTGCACGCAGGTCGACGTGATCGCACGGCCGCCATTGCACGGCACGTCGCGGTTGTTCGGCGACGACGTCGCGTGGCGCTATCTATCGCGGCGCACACACCCGGTCGGGGCGGCGACATCGAGCTCGATCGCGATCGCGGATGCCGAGCCACCGCCCGCGCTCGAGCTGCCGCGCTTGCAGTCGTGGGGCTCGGCGGGCGAGACGATCTCGGGCGCCGCCGCGACGCCGTCGCGCGTGCTCGCCGCGATCGGCGGTGCGGGTGAGGTGATCGTTCACGCGCACGGGCTCGTCGACGTCGCCGAGCCCGACGCGTCGTATCTGGCGCTATCGCCGGATGCCGACGGCAAGTTCGCGCTCACGACGGGTGACGTGCGCAAGGCGCATTTCACGGCGAGCCCGCTGGTCATCCTCGCCGCATGCCAAGGCTCGCTCGCCGCACCGGTGTTTCACGATACGTGGAGTCTGCCGGCGGCGTTCGTCTATGCGGGCGCGCGAGCCGTGATCGCATCGGCGGCGCCGATTCCCGACGCAGACGCCAGCGCGTTCTTCGACGCGGTCTTCGCGAAGATCCACGCGGGTGTCGCGGTATCGATCGCCGTGCGCGATGCGCGGCGTGAATGGCTCAAGCAAGGTCGCGCCGAGTGGGTTCGCGACGTCATCGTGTTCGAGTAACCAAGGAGATCAAGATGAAGAAGATGGTCGTGTTTGCAATGGTGTTGGGTGGGGCTGGGTGCATGACGCCGGGCGACGCGCCGGCGACAACTGAGGGTGCGAAAGCGACCCCAGAGCAAAAGGGTGTCAAGACGTCGATCACGGCATTGGAGTGGGATACGACGATGTCGCTAAGCGAACAGGTCGACTACCTGTGGCCGCCGAGCGCGGATCACGCGCACTTGTTGTATCGGATCGGTCCCGAGATCGAGCCGCTATCGGAGAGCTACATCGCGCCGACCCCGACGTATCTCGCGTTCGACGTGAGTGACGGCGCGGTCATCCACGTGATCATCGTCCCGACCGGAAGCTCGACCGGGTACAACCTCAAGACAGCGTGGAACCAAGCGATGTCGACGCGCACGAACGCGCCGACGGAGTTCGACCACTCGGGCGGCTCGACCGGCGGCAACACGTGGGGCGTGCCCCCATCGCCACGCCCGGTGATCGATGGCTACGTGATCAGTCCCGAGTGGCAGCAGCAGGCGATCGACGCGGTGGCGACGATCTACAGCGCCGAGACGACATTCGGCGGCTACGCCGACGATCCGGAAACCACGGCGCTCCAGGCTCAGGCTCAGTAGCGGCCGCCGAACGCGATCCCGTTCGACGTCGGCGCCAGATAGAACGCGTGCTCGCTCGAGCTCGCATCGGGCGCGAGCACGTACAGCACGATGCCGCCCGCGATCGCCGCGATGCCGACCGCGCCGACGACGGTCGCGATGTTCGCGCGCGACCGCGCGTCGTGCGTCGCGGTGAGCCCGTCGGGATCGCACGCGGTCTTCATCCCCATGCAGTCGTTGGTCAGCGCGTCGTTGTAGCTACTGCGCGCCGACAGCGCGAGGTACGACGCGACGCCGACGCCGACGACGCCGACCGCGCCGACGGCAATGCCGGCGATGCGCTGGCCGTGACCGGGATGCTCGACGGCGGCCGACTTCGGCTCCGGTTTGTCTTGCCTTTCCGGCGGCTCCGGCTTGTCGGCGGCCACGTCGGCCTTCTTCGCCGGTAGATCGAGCGTGACCTCGGCGGTGCTGCCGCGCTCGACCGGCACGAGCTTCTGCTTCTTCACGCCGGCGGCCGTGTAGTCGACTTGCTTCGGACCGGGATCGACGAGCTGCGCGGTCTCGAGATCGCTCGTCGGCACCGGTTGACCGTCGATGCTGACCGACAGCCCGGTCGTGTCGGCGCCCGGCGGCACGTGGATCTGCAGCCGCGGCACCGTCGGCTCGATCGCGGTGACGAGCTCGTGGATCTTGTTCTGGCGCGCATCGTTGGCGGCCTTCGCCTGGCGCTCGGCTTCGACGTACGCGTGATACGCGCGCGCGAGCTTGCCCCATTCCTCGTAACACCTGCCGACGTTGAGCTCGCCGCCGATGCCGGGATCGAGCTGATAGCTGTCTTCGAACTTCGCGCACGCCTCGGCGTACTTGTGCTCGCCGAGCAGCTTCTTCGCGCGCTTGAACAGCTCGTCGGCTTTGTTGGTCTTGTCGGCGAACGCGACGTTCGCGACGAGCACCAGCGCGATCGCGAGCCTCACATCGCACCCGAGCCGGAGCCGGAGCCTGCGCCGGTATCCGTCGCCGTGAAAATGCCGCCGTCGAGATAGCCGAGCGAGAACGGCAGCGCGCGCGTCGTGAAGTCGCCACTCGCGATGTTCGCGAAGCCACCGACGAACGTGTGGCCGCGGATCATGTAGACCTGGCCGGCGACGAACACGTCGTTCGGGATGGTCACGCTGTCCGTCGCCGAGTACGCGACGTACGCGACGTGCGCGCCCCACGCGTTGCTCGTCGCGTCGAGCACGAGGTTGTAGACGTTGAACTGATACATCGTCGGCGTCGCGTTGGTATCGGCTTCGAGCGCGAGCGTCACCGGCTTCGATAGATCCATCGGCAGCGTCATGTTGTCGGCGACGAGCGCGGTGCCGTTGACCGAGATCGTGATCGGCAGCGGCGCCGGTGTCGCCAGCGACAACCCCGATGCAACCTCGGCGAAGTCTTGCAGCCCGCCGCTCGTCGCGACGTACGGCGTGCCACCGCCCGACAGCGTGACGCTGCGATTGTTCGACGACACCCACTCGAACATCGCGTTCCAGCCGCGCGACGCGAACGGGTTGCCGTACGGCGCCGTGATCATCCCGGTATCGGTCGCGGCGACGGCCGCGGAGTTCAGCGTGGGCCCCAAGCCGCTCGCGGTCGCGTAGCCCGGCGCGGCGACGACGGCCCAGCTCATCGCGACGCCGCCACCGGCCGGACGCGTCGCCTGCAATCGCGTGTTCACGGTCGCGGGATTCACCATCACGTCGAGCGGCGCGGTGATGACGCTCACCATCGTCTCGTTGATCGTCGACGCCGAGCCTTCGGCGAACGCGGGAAACTCGCCGGCGCCGATCAGCTGGCTCGCGTCGTATTGCAGGCCGATCAACGTGTCGCCGGTCGTCAGCGCGTTCAGCGGCCTGCCCGACCACGGCACGAAGCCCGCGCCGGTCGTGCCGTCGTACGGCGAATAGGTTTCGGCAGCCGAGATCGCCAGCAAGCCCATATCCGGCGCCGGCAGCTCCGCGCCGTTGAACGGGTGATAGCCCCAGCCGCCGATCGCCTCGACGTAAAACGCATCGCCCGTCGCGTACGGCGACACGAGCGACATGTTCACGGTGAACGAATCGGGTGGCGTCGGGATCGCGACCGCATCCGGGTGCTCGTAGAGCGCGTAGAGGTACTTGATGTTGCGATCGGGCAGCGCGATGAGCCGGCGATACTGATCCGGATAGTCCGAGCCGAGCGAGATCTCGACCGGCGGATTGCCGTCGGCGATCGTCGCTTCCCACGTATCGGTCGCGACCTGCTTGCCGGCGACGCGCATCAGCTGCGTCGAGTCACTCGGATCGGCGACGAGCCAGCTCGCGACGGGCAAGCCGGTGACGTCTTGCGGCGCCGTCGTCACCGATGCGCCGATCGACATCCGCGTGACCTCGACGTTGACGGTGCCCGGCGGCGCATCGGGAGCGACCGCCGGGCCGGCGCCGGTCGTGGTGTCGAGGCCGAACAGCTGCGCGCAGCCGGTCATGCCCGACGCCGTCAACGCCAACGTAGCGACGAACGCGAGGCGCCCCATCGCCGAAATCGTAACACGGCTACTTGGAACCGGACTCTTTGTCGGGCTTGTCGCTTCGGTCGGTCCGCTTGAGGCGTACAGACGCCTTCACGTCGGGCTCCGAGCCGATCAGGCGCTCGCTGTTCGGGATGAACCGAACCTCGGTCTTGATCTCGAACGACAGCGTCGTCAGCAGCTTCGCGATCTCGTCGGTGAGGTTCAAGTTGGACAAGAACTCGCGGGTCTCGCGGGCGATGACCTCCCAGACCTTGTCTTTGGCATCGCCCGTCGTCGACGCGACGTAGCCCACGACATCGGGCAGATTCTCCCGCGCGAGCCGGCGAATGCCTTCTTCGGTCGAGAACACGGCGCCCATGCCCGCAGCAAACGTCTTCTTGACCAGCTCGGGCACGAGGTGCTCGAGCCGAGCGCGAATCGTCTCGGTCAGCTTGTCGCTCTCGGCGCCGTTCGCAGGCGGCAGCGTATTGCCCGAACGAATGCGCTCGGTCAGCCGCTCGGCCAGCTCGTGGTCGTCGACCGACTCCGCACCGCCTGCGGCAGTGCTGCGCGGTCCGGCGGAGCCGGACCTTGCGGGTGGGCGCTCGTCGTCGGTGGCCATGCCTTTGCGTACCACAGCCTGATATCCTGCGCTCATGGCTGCGGCGGCGCCCTCGCCCGACCCGGGTGGCTCGATCACGTCGATCGTGCACGAGACGCGGCGCTATCGCCCCGGTCAAGAGCCGGAGTCGCGACGCGCGCCGCTACGCATCCGCAGCTTGCGCGCGTACTGGACGACGTGGCGCGTGATCTGGAGCTACCTGTGGCTGCGCGTTCGTGCGCGGTTTCACAGCGACGCATGGATCGAGCACGCGCTTCGTCAGCTCAACATGCGCAACGCGCGCCGGATCGAGCGCGCGATCTGCAGCTTGCAGGGCCTGTTCATCAAGGTCGGTCAGCTGATCTCGATCATGACGAACTTCTTGCCCGAGGAGTTCCGCGCCGAGCTCGAGGGCTTGCAAGACGCCGTGCCGCCGCGACCGTACGTCGACATCGAGACGCGCATTCGCGAAGAGCTCGGCAAGACCCCCGACGAATTGTTCGCGCACTTCGAGCGCCGGCCGATCGCGTCGGCATCGATCGGCCAGGTCCACCTCGCGCGCTTGCACGACGGCGCCAAAGTGGCGGTCAAAGTGCAGTACCCCGACATCGAAGAGATCGTGCGCCGCGATCTCAACACGCTGCGCCGGATCTTTCGCATCGTCGAATGGTTCATCCCGTATCAAGGGCTCGAAGATCTCTATCGCGAGATCCGCGAGATCGTCCTCGAGGAGCTCGACTACCGCGCCGAAGCCGACAACGCCGCAAAGATCGGCGCGAACTTCGAAGGTCGCACCGACGTCGCATTCCCGCGCGTGGTCGCCGAGCTGTCGACCACCCGCGTCCTCGTCACGCACTTCGAGAACGGCGTGAAGATCACCGACAAGCTCGGCACGAAGAAGCTCGGGCTCGATCGCGGCCAGCTCGCGCGTCAGGTCGTCGAGATCTACTGCCAGCAGATCTTCACCGACGGCATCTATCACGCCGATCCGCACCCCGGAAACCTGATCGTGCGGCCGCCGACGAGTGACACGGGCCCGCCGACGATCGTGTTCCTCGATTTCGGCGCGGTCGCCGAGATTCCGGCCAACGTGCGCGGCGGCATCGCCGAATTGATCCAAGGCGCGCTGATGCGCGACACCCGCCGCATCGTCGCGGCGATGAAGCAGATGGGCTTCGTCGCGCGCGGCGCGAACGAGCAGGTGTTCGAGCAGGTGATCGAATATTTCCACGATCGCTTTCAAGAGACCGTGTCGCTCGACTCGCTCAACTTGAAGGACATCAAGTTCGATCCGCAGAAGGGCCTCGAGAGCGTCGCCGACCTGCGCCGCATGGACATCTCGCTGCGCGAGCTCTCCGAGAACTTTCACATCCCGAAAGAGCTGATCGTCCTCGAGCGCACGCTGCTCCTGTTGATGGGCCTGTGCACCGAGCTCGATCCCACGCTGAATCCGATGACGGTGATCCGGCCGTACGTCGAGCGCTTCGTGCTCGGCGATGAAGGCGACTGGTCCGAGCTGCTCGTCGAGACCAGCAAAGATCTCGTGATGTCGGTGACCGCGCTGCCCGCCGAGATCCGCAAGTTCATGCGCGCCGCGCATGCCGGCGAGCTCCAGATCAAGTTCAAGAACCTCGAGCAATCGAGCCAGCTGATGTACCGGCTCGGCCATCAAATCATCTACGTCGCGATCGGCATCTCCGGCGCGACGCTCGCGGTGATCTTGGAAGGCCGCGGCGACTACACGCGTGCCGCGTGGGGTTGGTGGACCGCGCGCGTGTGCGGCGTGTTCCTGCTGTGGAGCTGGTGGAGCTCGCGCAACCTGCTGCGAAAACGATGATCGCCGAGCTCGTCGCCGAGATGCGCGCGACTCACGGCGCGCACGCGGTCATCATCTACGGCTCGCACGCACGCGGTGACGCGACCGCCGAGAGCGACGTCGACGTCGCCGCGTTGTGCGACGTCGCGACAACCACGCGCGACGCGCGGCTGTGGCGCGGCATCTATCTCGACGGCTTCGTGTATCCGAGCCAGCTGGCGCCGAGCATCGAGCTGCTCAAGCTGCTCGGCGGCATCATCGCGCTCGACGAGCGCGGCACGGCGCGCGCGTTGCTCGATCAGCTCGAAGCGCTCGACCGCGCAGGTCCGCCGCCGCTCGCCGCCGACGACGCGCAGATGCGCCGCGTGTGGGCCGAGAAGACGCTCGCGCGGATCCGCCGCGGCGACGTCGAAGCGCACTATCGCCGCCACCAATTATTGATGAACCTCCTCGAAGACTACTTCGCGCTGCGCGGCGCGTGGTTTCGCGGCGCGAAGGTCGCGCTCGCCGAGCTTCCGGCGGAGGCTCGCGAGATCTTCGCGAGCGCGCTCGCGCCCGACGCGTCGATCGATGCGATCGCGGCGGCCGTCGAGCTGGTGATCGCGTGAGCACGCTCGCCGCGGTCATCGAGCGCGAATTCGACGAGCCGTGGTACCGCGACGACCTCGCCGCGCTCGTCGGTCACCGATCGCCGGCCGAGCTCGCAGCGTGGATCGAGCAGA
>DASXEF010000121.1:0-7017 GCA_036490255.1 Kofleriaceae bacterium | reverse complement strand
GTGCGGTCGGCGCCTTTGCCGAGGAAGTACTTCACTGCGGTCGGGTTGTGACTATTGACGGCCTCGAGCAGCGCCGTGTCACCCCACTTGGTCTTGTCTTCCAGCTTGCAGCCGAGCGCGATCAAGCGATCCCAGAGCTTGGTGTCCTTCGCGTGCGTATCGATCGAACAGTGCAGCGGCGAGTACGCGAGCTTGGTCTTCGTGACCTTCGCGCCCTTCGCGACCAGCGCCTCGAGCACCGCGAGGTTGCCGGATGCCGCGACGAGGTGGAGCGGCGTTTCGCTGTCGTCGTTCGGCTTCATCACGTCGGCGCCGTGCTCGATCAGCCATAGCGCGATCTCGGTCTCGGTCTTCGACATCACGCCGCTCTTCGATTTGCACATCAGCGCGAGCGCGGTGTGACCGTCTTCGGGCTCGGTCGCGTCGATGTCCGCGCCGCCGGCGATCGCGGCCTGGATGCCCTTGAAGCTGCGCTTCGCCATCGCCTCGAACAGGGTTTTGCTCACGCGGCGAGCTTAGCCGGGCTTCTTCGCCCGCGGGTGCGCGTCGTCGTAGACCTTCATCAAGTGATCGAGCGAGACCTTGGTGTAGATCTGCGTCGACGACAGGCTCGCGTGGCCGAGTAGCTCCTGGATCGAGCGCAGATCGACGTCGGCATCCAGCAAGTGCGTCGCGAACGAGTGGCGCAGCACGTGCGGCGTCGCGCGCGCGTGAATGCCGCCGGCGATCGCCCATCGCGACACCATGCGCTGCACCGAGCGAGGCGTCAGCCGCTTGCCTCGCGCGTTGACGAACAACGCCGCAGTCGTCGCGCCGAGCTCCTTACGCAGCGGCTCGTACGCGACGAGCGCCTTGTCGGCGAGGTCGCCGAGCGGCACCTCGCGGCTCTTGCCGCCCTTGCCGCGGCGCACGAGCACGAGCGGCGTCGCATAGCGGCCGCGATCGATATCGCCGAGGTCGAGCGCGCACGCCTCCGACACGCGCAAGCCGGTCGAGTAGATCAGCTCGAGCAGCGCGTTGTCGCGCGCGCGTAGGATGTCGTGACGAACGGCCTCGCCCGCCGACAGCGTGCGATGCGACGTGCGCCCCGTCTCGCGCGGCGCCTCGACGAGCCGGAACGCATCGTCGACGTCGAGCGCGCGTGGCAGTGGCTTCGGCTTCTTCGGGCCGCGAATCGCCGCCGCGGGATTGCCGGCGATCGCGCCGCGCTTGACCAGAAACCGACAGAACGCGCGCACGCTCGACAGCTTGCGCGACAACGTCGCCGCGCCGTTGTGATCGAAGAGCGCGGCGAGCCAACCGCGAACGTCGATCGCGGACAATCGATCGAGCGGCACGTCGCGCCCCCGTTTCTCGCGCAACAGGTCTCGGAGCGCGCGGACGTCGCGCAGGTACGCGTCGACTGTCGTCGCCGAATACGCGCGCTCGACCGTCAGATACTGCTCGAAGGCCGCGAGCGCCGCGTCCCAGTCCATCGCCCGAGGATCAGGGACGTAGTCCATTAGCGCAACTTCCCGCCCGGAACCTCGCGAGATCATTGAGCCCGAGAGGGACGGATCCAGTAGCAAATCGATTGCATCTGGGGCTTGGCCCTCGAGGAGCTCGGGCTTCGCTTTAGTCCGTCCCTCGCCCCCTGAATGATCTCGCGACGTTCCAAGCGCGAAGTTGCGCTAATGGACTACGTCCCTAGAGGATGCCGGCTGGCGGCGTCACGGTGACCTCTTCGACCGCGACGTTGGGCCGCGTGACGATCGACAGCATGAAGCTCGCGACATCGTCGGGCTTCATCATCTTCGTGCGATCGAAGCCGGGCCGGTCATCCCAGATCGGCGTGTCGGTCGCGCCGGCGAGCAACGCGGTCACCCGCACGTCGTACGGCCGCGCCTCGGCGGCGAGCACGCGCACGAGCCCGAGCTGGCCGGCCTTCGCCGCGGTGTAGCCGCCGCAGTCGGTGAACGCGTGGTGCGCGGCGTGCGATCCGATCACGACGATGTGCCCTTTGCGGCGCGGCTGCATCCGGCGCAGTGCCTCGCGCGCGCAGATCAGCGTGCCGACGACGTGCACTTCGAGCATCTCGCGCAGCTCGGCGGCGGACGCGTGCACGATCGGCCCGAACGTGCCGACGCCGGCGGAGCACACGAGGATGTCGAGCTCCGGCAGCGCGTCGATCCGCGCGGCGACGGCGCGCTCGTCGGCGACGTCGAGGTGCGCCATCACGAGCTCGCCGAGGTTCGGCGTCGCGACGTCACCGGCCGGATAACGCCGGCTCGCCGCGACCACGGCGGCGCCTTCCGCCGCGAGCGCGTGCGCGCACGCCGAGCCGATTCCGCTCGAGCCACCGGTGACCAGCGCGTACTTGCCGAGCAGTCGCTTCACGCGACCGACGGTAGCATTTTCTCGCGGTGGTCCTCCGCTTTGCTGTTTCTTCGGACCGTCGCTTACCGCCACGCGATTCGCGGCGCGGTCAGGAAGTGCTGCGGCGCCCTGCGCTGCTCGTAGCGCGTTTGCGGCGCGAACGATGCGAGCTCGAGCTCGCTGTCGCGCGACGTCGGCGCGAGCGGACCGGTCCGCACGATCGATGCGTACGTGCCTTTGGCCTGCATCATCTCGACCGACGTGCGCTGCAACGCCGTGCGTGCCGCATCGACGCGATGCTCGGCCTCGAACCGCGGCGTCTGCAGCGCGGCGAGCTGGCCGCGATAACCGGCCGTGTCGTAGGTGTCGCTCGCTTCGAGCGTGTGATCGATGGTCATCGCGCGATCGAGCTCGTGACGCGCGCGCAGCTCGTCGAGCTCGCGCTGGACATAGCCGACGCGCTCGCGCTGGTACTGCACTTCCGCCTGTTGCCACGCGAGCGTGGTCGTCGCGATCTGCGCGCGCCCCGCGGCCTTGTCGCGCTCGAAGCTCTGCATCGCGCCGGCCCAGTCATCGCCGGGCGCGGGTTGCGCGAGCGTCGCGGTCACGACCGGCGCGGTCGCCGGCTTCGGTGCGGCGGCGAGCGCGGCGTTGGCCGCCGCGAGCTCGTGTTGCAAGCTCGCGAGCTGTGTCGAGTAGGCACTATCGATCGCAGCGCGGCGAGCCGGCGCGATCTGCTGCCAATCGTCGTTGGGGACAGTCGAGAACACCGGCGCGCACGCCGACGCAAACGCGATCACCACGAGGAGATGTTTTGGCGACATGCGTCCATCGTCCCGCGGACACATGTCGCATGCTCGTCACCTCACGCTGGCATGACGATTTCGGTCGGAGCTGTGCGTACAACAACACCCTTGCGCGCGAGCCAAGTGTGCAGATCTTCGCGCGCGCGCTCGGCCATGCGCGGCTTGCGGTTGTCCTTGCGCGTGCCCGGGAGCGGCGGCAACAGCCCGTAGTTGACGTTCGTCGGACCGTACTTCGCGCCCGGCTCGCGCGGTTGCGTGACGTGGTGATAGAGCCCGCCGAGCATCGTGGTCGGCGGCGGCGGCGCGTCGATCGTGCCGGCGACGAGCCATGCGACGAGCAGGCCCATCGCGCACGACTCGATGTAGCCCTCGACGCCGGTGAGCAGACCCGCGAACCGCACGTTCGGCCGGCTCTTGAGCTCGAAGCCCGCGCCGAGCTGCGACGGCGCGTCGATGTACGTGTTGCGATGGATCGATCCGAAACGCAGGAACTCGGCGCGTGCGAGCCCGGGGATCATCTGAAAGATCCGCTGCTGCTCGGGATACGCGAGCCGCGTCTGGAACCCGACGAGGTTGTACGCGGTGCGATAGCGATTCTCCGGCCGCAGCTGGATGACGGCCCACGGGCGATGGCCGGTCCGCGGATCGCGCAGCCCGATCGGTCGCATCGGCCCGAACCGCAGCGTCTCGGGACCGCGCTCGGCCATCACCTCGATCGGCATGCAGCTCTCGAAGTAGCGCGGCTCTTCGAAGTCGTGCGGCAAGATCTTGCGGCCCGCGTTGACGGCGGCGACGAACGCTTCGTACTCGACTTTGTTCAGCGGGCAGTTGACGTAGTCGCCGACGCCGACGTCACCGCCCGCCGCGCCGTCCGGATCAGAATCGCGATCCCAGCGCGACGCGCGAAACGCGTGATCCCAATCGATCGATTCGGCCGCGACGATCGGCGCGATCGCGTCGTAGAAGTACATCCGATCGCCGCCGAGCTCGGCGCGGATCACCTCGCCGAGCACGCCGTCGGTCAGCGGCCCGGTCGCGACGATCACCGGATGATCCGGCAGCTCATCGAGTCGGCGGCGCTCGATTCGAATGCGCGGATGCAGCGCGAGCGTGCGCGTGATCGCGCGCGCGAACCCGAAGCGCTCGACCGCGAGCGCCTGGCCGGCGGGCACGCGATGCGCATCGGCGCACGCGATCACCATCGAGCCGCATTTGCGCAGCTCTTGCTTGAGCAAGCCGGCCGGCGCGGTCGGATCGTCGCTGCGCAGCGAGTTCGAGCACACCAGCTAGCCGAGCAGCGGGCTCTGATGCGCCGGCGACATCGCGGCCGGCTTCATCTCGTCGAGCGCGACGTGCAGCCCCGCTTCGGCGAGCTGCCACGCGGCCTCGCTGCCGGCCATGCCGCCGCCGACGACCGTGACGTCTGGGCTCGTTGCCGGCACGCTCCGACGCTATCATGCAGCTCGATGGCGCCGAGCTCGCGATTCGTCTGGTTCGACTACGTGACGGCCAACATCGCCGCCGCGCGCGCGTTCTATCAACCGGTCGCGGGCTGGACCGAGAGCGCGATGGGCGACTACGCGATGTTCAAAGGCCCGACGCGCGAGGTCGCCGGCATCACGCGCGCGGAAGGCGCCGCGCACTGGCTCGGCTACGTCGCGGTCGATGATTGCGACGTGTCGCTCGCACGCGCGAAGCAGCTCGGCGCGACGGTCGAGGTGCCGGTGACCGAGATTCCCGAGATCGGTCGCTTCGCGATCTTCGTCGATCGCCAGGGCGCGCGCTGCGCGATGTTTCAAGCCGCGCCGGGCGGCACGGCCGTCGATCCCGCGGCGATCGGATCGCTGTCGTGGGGCGAGCTCAACAGCACCGACGCGGTCGACGCGATCGCGTTCTACGCCGAGCTGTTCGGCTGGACGCCCGCCGGCGAAGTCCCGCTCGGCGATGGCAAAGGCACGTATCGGATCTTCGGGCTCGACGAGGCGCACCCGATCGGCGGCATGAGCGACGTCGCGATCGCGATGCAGCGACCGGCGCACTGGTTGTTCTACACGAACGTCGCGAACCTCGACGCGGCGATCGCCGAAGTCACACGCGGCGGCGGCGCGATCATGTGGGGGCCGCAGCCGGTGCCGGGCGGCGGTCGCATCGCCGGCGGCGCTGATCCGAACGGCGCGATCTTCGGGTTGATCGGTCCCTGAATGGCGATCGACGCGATGCTCGGCGGCTTCGTCGGCGCGACCGCGCTCTACACCGGTCTGCGCACGCTCGCCGCCCTCGCACGCCGGCGTCGCGCCACGCGCCGCAGCGACGACTTCGAGCAATCGCTGCTCGAAGCGCGCGCCCAGGCATCGGCGCCGCTCGCGTGGCGGCTCGCGACACCCACCGACATGCGCGACGTGATCGAGCTCGACCGCGTGCACCCCGACGATCGCGCCCTCACGACGAACGGGTTTCACCGGCTCGGCGAGATCATCGCGGTGGGCAACGTGCGCAGCGTCGCGCGCGCGTACGCCGACGCCAGCGCGACGACGATCGCGGTGGTGGTCGTCGCCAACGGCAAAGGGCTGCTCGACCTGCGTTCGTTCACGACGACCGGCGCGCGGTTCACGACGCTGCGCGGTGCACGCGCGCGGCTGGCGACGGCGCCCGAGGTTCGCATCGTCGAGCATCCACTCGACTCGGCGGTGCCGTATCTCGTCATGCAACACGCGGTGCTGATCAAGGCGGTGCCGGCGCTGATGCGACTCGACACGATCGAAGCATTGCTAGCACAGGTCGCTGCGAACCACGATGCCACGCGCACCTGGCGCGACGCGCAACCGCCCGACGAGCTGCTCGATGCCGACCTGCGCGCGCTGTTACGCAACCAGTACGATCGCATCGGCGCGATCTGGTTGCAGCGCTTGCGCAGCCGGATCCCGGCGGCGACGCTGATCGCGACCCGGGGCTGACATGACGTTTTGAGTTGGCGCGATCGCCGGTGTCCTCACGCATCTCGATCGAATCGTCGAGGTCGGCCGTCGGCCGGATCGCCGAGCACGCGAAAGACGCAACTCGCAGCGTCTCGTCGTAAGCCGGCGCACGAGCCCGCTGCGAAACGACCGTCGCGCGTTCTCGGCGATGATCGATCGCGTGAAACGCGCACGTGGCCCTAATCGCGATGCTCGATCACGCGCGCTTCCGGCAACTCGCCGCGCACGCCACCCGTCCACAACGCCTTCGGTATGAACGGCCCCTTGCCGCGCCGCATGAGCTCGGCGCCGCACGCCGCGCAGCGATACATCCGCTCGATGTGTCCACCACTGCCGGGCGACCAGATGCTGCGCGTCGCCACGCAGCGCAGCGCGCGCTTCTTACACTCCGGGCACACCTGCCGGTGCAACGCTGCCGCGATCAGCGCGCTGAACGTGCCGATCATCACCACACCCGCGCCGAGCGCGAGCTCGAAGAACCAATCGCCGATTATGCGGCGTTCTCCTCGGTCTCGTCCGCGCCTTCGCTCTTCCAGTCGCACTCCATGCAGCGCAGCGTGATGCCGCGCTTGGTCTCTTTCTTGAGCACGAACTTGGCCTGACACACCGGGCACGGCTGCGGGATCGGCTTATCCCACGCGACGAAGTCACAGCCCTTCTTCGCCCAGTTCGAGCAGCCGTAGAACGGCTTGCCGCGGCGCGACCGCTTCTCGGCGATGTAGCCGCCGCAGCCGGGCCGCGGACACTTCACGCCGAGCGAGATCGGCTTGGTGGTCTTGCACTCGGGATAGCGCGTGCACGCCAAGAAGCTGCCGAATCGACCGCGCTTGACGGTCATCGGTGCGCCGCACGTCTCGCAGACTTCATCGGTGGTCTGCGGC
>DASXEF010000843.1:0-8603 GCA_036490255.1 Kofleriaceae bacterium | reverse complement strand
CTGCATCAAGCCGCCGCGGTCAGCGCCGCGGTCTATAACGAGAAAGACGCCGACTACTGGCAGAAGTACTTCACGCCGCAAGTCGTCAAAGACAAGAGCGGCTTGATGGTGCGGCTCGGCGGCTCGGCGGTCTCGAACCTCGCCGACAACGTCCACTTGTTCGGACTCGAGCCGGGCTCGACGAACTTGTTCGCGGCGACGTACACGACGTTCGGCAACATCGTGAAGCAGCAGTATCCCGACCTGGTTCCGAACTATCCGCCGGTGAACGACATCCTCGATATCTCGTTCGTCAAAGAGCTCGACGCCGCGCAGGCGACGAAGGGCACCGCCGACGTCGCGAAGTTCGATCCGACCCAGGTCAAGACGCAGGCGACGCAGGTCGTCAGCCGCAAGAACTGGAACATCCAGTTCGATACCGGCAAGGCGACGTTCTCGGGCGGCGCCGAAGAACAGCTCAAGAAGCTGCTCAACGACCTCGTGATCGCAAGTGGCACGACCGTCGAGATCCACGGCCACACCGATAACCAAGGCTCGTCCGACGCGAACATGCAGCTGTCGGAGGACCGCGCGTTCGCGGTGAAGGCGTGGCTCGAGAAAGCGGCGCCGGCGAACTTCCCCGACGGTCGGATCAAAGTCTTCGCGCACGGCCAGACCAACCCGATCACGTCGAACGCGACGGCGGAAGGCAAAGCGAAGAATCGCCGTGTCGAGATCGTGCTCGGCGCGACGAATACGTCGTCGTGAAGACGCCGCTCGCGAATATCTTCCTGCCGAACCGACCCATCGACAAAGCGATGGGCCTCGGCATCGTCGCGTTTTGGGTCGTGCTCGCGCTCTTGATCTGGGTGTTCTCGCCGTTCGCGAGCTTGCCCGGTCCGAACGAAGTGCGGCACGCGCTCGCCGATCTGTGGATGAACCAGGGCATGTCGCAGGAGCTGTTCACGACGCTCCGCCTGATCTTCCACGCGCTGCTGCTCACCGTCGTGATCTCGATGCTGCTGTCGTACCTGACGGTGCTGCCGTTCTTCCGGCCGCTCGTCGAGGGCGTCGCGAAGCTGCGCTTCCTCGGCATCACCGGGCTCGTCATCCCGTTCACGCTGATCACCGGCGGCGGTTACGAGCTCAAAGTCTATTTGCTGACGTTCGGCATGACGACGTACTTCGTCACCGCGATGGCGCAGGTCGTGATCGAGATCCCGCGCGAGAACTTCGATCATCTGCGCGCGCTCGGCGCGAACGAATTCCGGCTCGTGTGGGAAGTCGTGATCTTGGGGACCCTCGATAAAGCGCTCGAGGTCATGCGCCAGAACCTGGCGATGGGCTGGACGATGATCACGATGGTCGAGGGCATCTCGCGCGCCGAAGGTGGCCTCGGCGCGATGATCTTGAACCAGGAGAAGCACTTCAAGTTGCCCGAGGTCTACGCGATCTTGGTGCTGATCCTGATCGTCGGCCTGCTGCTCGATTACTCGATCGGCATGCTCCAACGCGTCGCGTGCCCGTACGCGATGATCGAAAGGTCGAGGCGCTGATGGCGGCCAACGACGTCCTGTTCAAGGTCGAGGATCTGTCGCTCCGGCTCGGCGGCAATCTCATCCTCGAGAAGCTGTCGTTCGACATCATCGATCGCGTGCGCCCCGGAGTGGTCACCGGTCAGATCGTCGCGCTGCTCGGACCCTCCGGCGTCGGCAAGACACGGTTGCTCCGCATCATGGCCGGCCTCGACGAAGCCGATCACGGCGACGTGTTCGACGGCAAAGGCGTGCCGCTCGTCGCCGGTCAGGTCGGCGTCGTGTTCCAGAACTACATCTTGTTGCGCCATCGCACGGTGCTCGGCAACCTCGTCACCGCCGGCGTGATGAACGGCATGCCGCGCAGCCAGGCGCGCGACAAGGCCGCGCAGCTACTCGCGCGGTTCGGGCTCGGCGAGCGCGCCGGCTACTATCCGATGCAGCTCTCGGGCGGCCAGCGCCAGCGTGTCGCGATCGCGCAGCAGCTCGTGCATCAGAAGCAGCTCTTGCTGATGGACGAGCCGTTCTCGGGCCTGGATCCGGCCGCGCTCGACGAGGTCGTGAAGTTGCTCATCCAGGTGCGCGACATGGACGAGCTCAACACGCTGTTCATCGTCACGCACGATATCCGCACCGCGCTCAAGGTCGCCGATACCGTGCTGATGCTCGGGCGCGATCGCGTGGCCGACGGCAAGTCCAGCTCGGGCGCGCACATCAAAGAGAAGATCGACATGGTCGAGCTCGGCCTCGCCTATCGCGAAGATCTCGACACCGATCCGAAGTTCCTCGACCTCGAACGCCGAGTCAAAGCCGAGTTCCCGCAACTCTAGGAGAACGTCATGACGATCACCCATCAGGTACACGATTCGTTCAAGCTCTTCGCCGGCAAGCTCGACGCGGCCGGTCACATCGGCGATCTCGCCAAGCAGGTGTCGGCGTGGGCCGCCTCTGCGAAGGTCGCGCCGAAAAGCATCGGCATCGAGTTCCTCGAGCACAGCAAGCAAGTGATCATGTCGATCGGCTACCGCAGCGACGAGGCGTCGTACGGCATCTCGATCGCGTCGACGAAGATCGGCAAGATCGAAAAGCTCGATGCCGCCGAGCTGGTCAAGCTCGAAGGCGCGCTCGGCAACGCCGCGGACAACCAGGAGAACGTGATCTGTCACGAGCTCTACGTCACCGACGCGAACGAGCTCTACATGGTCACGATGTCCCACGCATGACGAAGATCGTTGCCATCGCGATCGCTGCGACTGGGTGTGCGCTCCGGAAACCAAGGCGAAGCTCGCGCGGGACGGCTGCCTTTGAAAACACCGTGAGCTAGCTCGCGCGGCGATCAGCGCGGTAGCAAATTGCTCGGGTTGGAGAGGGAAGGTTTTTGTCGCTAGACAGCGCCGGCACCGAAGGATATTCAGCGCGCGTGATGGCGTGTCCCGACGATCAAGATCTGTTGTCGATGCTCGAGCGCTCGATGAACCCGACGCGGTTCGGCGAGCTCGAGGCGCACATCGATGGTTGCGAGAGCTGCCGCATGGCGGTGGCTGCGCTCGCGAAAGGCTCTCGACCGGCAGCGCAGGCGCCGTTCGACGAGCTCGATCACGAGCTGCATCCGGGCGCGACGATCGACGATCGCTACGAAGTCAGTCGCGAGCTCGGCCGCGGCGGCATGGGCACCGTGTACTTGGCGCGCGACCGCACGCTCGGTCGCGACGTCGCGATCAAGCTACACCGCGCGGGCTCGAGCGCGGATCGACTGCAGCGCGAAGCGATCGCGATGGCGAAGCTCGCGCATCCGAACGTCGTCGGCGTGTTCGAGGTCGCGACGGTCGATGATCGCATGTACGTCGCGATGGAGTACATCCGCGGCACGACGCTACGCGGTTGGCTCGCGCAAGCGCCGCGCGATTGGCGCGACATCGTCGCGATGGTGTCGGCGTGCGGCCGCGGCTTGGCCGCTGCACATGCGGCCGGGCTCGTGCATCGCGACTTCAAGCCCGAGAACGTGCTCGTCGGCGACGACGGCCGCGCACGCGTCGGCGATTTCGGTCTCGCGCGCGCCGATCACGCCGCGATGATCGCCGATCTCGACATGCTGACCACCGCCGACACGATGACGGCCGGCCTCGCGGGCACGCCGGCGTACATGGCGCCGGAACAAATGCTCGGCGACCCGGTCGATGCGCGTTGCGATCAATTCGCGTTCTGTGTCGCCGCGTGGGAGTGCCTCTACGGCAAGCGGCCGTTCGCCGGCACGACGCTCGCGATGCTGCATGCCGCGATCGAAGCCCACGCGCTCGTGATTCCCAAGACCGCGGCGGTGCCCGAGCGCGTGCGCGCCGTGATCGAGCGCGGGCTGTCGACCGATCCGCGCGCGCGTTTCGATGACATGCCGCAGCTGCTCGCCGCGTTCGATCGCGCCGCGAAACCGCGTCACGCACGCAACGCCGTCGCGATCGTCGTCGGGCTCGCCGTGCTCGGCGGCGGCAGCGCGCTCGCCGCGCGTACGGTGTCGGATCAACGCCACACCGCGACGTGCGATGCCGCCGCGACCGCGATGCGCGAGAAGTTTTCACTCGCCGATCACGCGCGGCTCGCGAGCGCGTTGGTCGCGACCGGCTTGCCGTTCGCCGAATCGTCGATCGATCACGCCGTGCCGGTGCTCGATCGCACCGCCGCGTTTCTCGCCGACGAGGCGAGCAGCGTCTGCAGCGACGCGACGCTGACACCGCACGCTCGCGACGCGCGCACCTCGTGCCTCGCGACGCGCGGCGCCGCGCTCGCCTCGGTCGTCGATCAGCTCGAGCACGGCAATGCGGCCGTCGTGCGCACGGCGCCCGATTCGGCGTGGTCGCTCTACGATCCGACACCATGCAGCGAAGGCCCGAGCGGTGCGCCGACGATGTCGCTCGACTTCGCGAAGCGCATCGGCGATCTCCACGCGTTGATCGCGTCGCAGCGCATCCAGGACGCAGTCGCGACCGGCACCACGTTGCTCGCAGACGCGCGCGCGCAACACGACGCTGCCGCCGAGGTGCAAGCTGCGCTCGCACTTGCCGGCGTGCAGGACGAGGTCGAGCCCGGCTCGGGCATCCCGTCGTTCCAAGCCGCCGAGGCCGCGGCCGAAAAGCAGGGCCGCGATCTCGACGCCGCGGGCGCGCTCGCGGGTCTCGCCGCCGACAACGGCACCGAAGCGACGACGAACTTCGCGCAAGCGCATCAGTACCTCGACCTCGCGCACGCGAAGCTCGCGCGGATCGGCGGTAACACCGCGCTCGAGGCGAAGCTCGCGCAGATCGAAGCGCAGGTCCTGGTCTACGAGAACCGCTTCGGCGAGGCCGAGCGCGCGATGCGCAAAGGACTCGATCTCGCCGAGAAGCTGTTCGGCTCCGACCATCCGATCGTCGGCGGTGCGTACGGCACGCTGTCGCAAATCGTCGATGCCGAGGGCAAGCACGACGAGCAACTCGCCCTTGCACAGAAGGCCTACGACAACTTGCGCGCGGCGTACGGCGACGTCCATCCACAAGTCGCCGCCGCGACCGGCAACCTCGCGATCGCGTATCGCGCGAACGACAAGCTCGACGACGCGCGCCGCATGATGCTCGTGACCGACAAGCTCTACGATCAGCTGTACGGCCCCGACCATCCGGCGCACGCGATCACCGCGGCGAACCTCGGCACGATCGAGATGCGCACGAACAACTGGGCCGCCGCGCGCGACGACTTGCAGCGCGCGAAAATGCTGTGGTCCAAGATCGCCGGCCCGATGTCGGCGCCGGTCGCCGGCGTCGATCGCGATCTCGGCGACGCGTTGCAAATGACCGGCGATCACGACGGTGCGATCGCGACCGATCGTGAAGCCGTCACGATCCTGGAGAAGCTCGGCGCCGAAGGTACGCCGCGGCTCGGTCCTGCGCTCGACGATCTCTGCGAGCAGTTGCTCGTCGTCAAGCGGTTTGCCGAATGCCGGCCGCTCGCCGACCACGCGCTCGCGATGCTCGAGGCCAGGCCCGCCGATTCGAACCCGCAAGAGCTCGCCGACGCGCGGCTGATGGTCGCGAAAGTTTCGTGGGAGACGCACGGCGATCACGCGAAGGCGCGCGCGCTCGCGAAGTCCGCCGAGGCGACCGGCGTCGAGCCCGATCGCAAGAAGCTCGCGACCGACTGGCTCGCGAGTCACCCGTAGTTACAGCGCGAACGTCGCGTTGATGCCGACGTCGATGAACGAGGTCAACGCCGGCTCGAACAGCGGCTTGTAGTGCGCCGCGACGCCGAGCAAGAAGCCCGGCGAGATCCGGTAGTCGAGCTGCGCGCCGACGGAGAGTGCGAAATAGTTGTCGGAGATCGTGGTGCCGTTCGCCGATGCCCACGCGTAGGCATAGCCGACGCCGACCTCGACCGCGGGCACCAAGCGGCCTTCATGAAACCCGAGCTGCACCGTCGGGATCGCGAATGCGAGGTTCGTGCTCGGCGTGCTCGAAAACGACTCGTAGCCGAGGTCGAGCCGCGGCGTGATGCCGAGCGTGCCGTGCTCGAGCTCGTAGCCGATCGAAACGGTGCCGCCGTACCCGGTCGAGCTTTGACCGTTGGAGCTCTCGAACATCACGCTCGGCGTGATGCCCAGGCGGGCGCCACCGGGAACGACCTCGTCGTCGGCGGCAGCGATGGCGGGTGCGAGGACGAGTGCGAAAGCGAGCAAAGGCTTGATCATGAAGGCGGCACCCTAACGCGAGTCGCGGAGGCACATGGCGGCAAAATCGCGCGACCGCCGTGCGAGAATGGGTCCGTGTGGTCGCGTGTGATGCTCGTCGTCGCAACGATCGGATGCGGGCGCATCGGGTTCGATCCGCACGAGGCATCCACGCTGCTCCGGCTCGATCGGATCGATCCGCAAGAGGCGCTCGACGATTTCCCGCTGCTCGTCGTGCTCGACGATCAGCGTGCGCGAATCGATCTGCTCGATCCGTCGGCGTCGAACCTGCGTTTCGTCGATCCGGCGAGCGGCTCGGTGCTGGCGCACGAGATCGAGCAGGTCGGCCCGTCGCTCGTGGCGTGGGTGCGCGTCCCGCAGATCGTCGGGCTCGCGACCGTGATCGAAGTCGAGATCGGCGATGACGTGCCGCCGGCGAGCACGATGTCGGTGTGGAGCTCGGCCTACGAGGCCGTGTATCACCTGAGCGACGGTGCGGTCGATGCGACGGCGAACCATCACGACGGCACCGTCTACGCGGGCGCGCCGAGCCCGACGACCGGCGCGATCGCGTCGGCGCTCGCATTTGCAGGCAACGCCTCGGTTCTCGTCGCGGATGCGCCGTCGCTCGATCTGCCGCAGCTCACGGTCTCGGGCTGGGTCCAAGTCACCGCGGCGCCCACCGGCTACGCATCGATCATCGGTCGCTCGGTCATGCTGTCGAACTACGACGACTTCATGCTCGCCCTCCATCATCAGCTCCAGCGCGTCGAGGTCGCGACCGGGCCGACCACCGACATCGGCTTCGACTCGCAAACGGTGGCGCTCGACGGCTGGGCCCACGTCGCGCTGACCGCGGATGCCAACGAGCTCACGCCGTTTCTCGACGGTTCGGCGGGCTCACCGAAACCCACCGGCGGCGACGTCGCGCACGATCCGACGCCGATCGTGATCGGCGCGGACGAGGAGAGCGCCGACGAACCGAACGCGAACTTTCTCGACGGCGCGGCCGACGAGATCAGGATCGAGCACGGCGTGCGAACGCCGGCCTGGTTGCGTTACGACGACCTGGCGCAGCGCGATCAGGTCATCGACTACGACGAGTGATCACAGCCGAGCAAACGCGCGCACGGCAAACGTGCCCATCCCGACGACGCGCGGCGGCGCTGCAGTGAACACGAAGCCGTCGCTCGGCAGCTGCTCGAGCCCGCGCATGTGCTCGCAGATCGGGATGCCTGCGCCGAGCAGCGCGGTGTGCACCGGCCGCTCGTTGCGCGTCGCCGTATCGTCGATGTTGTGCGAATCGATGCCGACGAGCGCGACGCCGGCATCGCGCAGCGCGAGCGCCTCGGCGGTGGGTACGAACGGATGGTCGCGAAAATACGCCGGCGTGCCGAAGTGGCGGCTCCAGCCGGTGCGCACGAGCACGGCCATGCCGCGCAGCGACCGTTTGCGCAGCGCCGGCAATTCGTCGATATCGACGCAGATCGCCGGCAGCTCGGCGAGCCGATCGAGCGCGACGCGATCGAGATCGTCGCCGTCGGCGAAGCGATGGAATGGCACGTCGACATACGTGCCGGTGTTCGCGACCATGTCGATGCGGCCGATCTGGAACTCGCCGCCGCCGGTGTAGCGCTCGCGCGATGCCTCGCGCGTGAGGTAGTCGCAGATCTGCACCGGCGGCAGGCCCTGATACGTGACCAGCCCGTCGTGAATCGCGTGGCTGAGATCGATCAGCGCCACTATCGCTTCGGCGCCGGCTTCGCGGCGGCCGGCGGCGGCGCATCGGCGAGCGTGTCCATCGCGCCGAAGAACATGCGCGCGCCCTGCAGCCGCGCCTCTTCGGTCGTGCACTGCTTGCGGACGTCCTCGAGGTCGCGCTTCGCGCCCTCCATCGCGGTGCGCAGCTCGTCGATCTGCTTTTGCAGATCATCGACCGCCGATTGCTGGCGCGTCAGGTTCGAGCGCGAGTCGTCGGCCTTGCTCGCTTCGATCGCGCGGACGACCTTGATCTTGCGGGCCGCGTCGTTGAGCACGTCGACCGACGACTTGCCGGTCGCCTTCAAGAACGCCTTGGCGGCCGCGAGCTTGCTGGTCTGTGGCAGCTCGGCATCGAGCTCGACGAGGAACTTCTCGAGACTCTCGACCTCGTCGGTGTTCGGGATGCCGGCCTGGTCGTAGAGCGCCTGGAAGTCGATCGTGCCGCTGAGCTGCGACGGCGCGACGTCGCTCGGGAGCTGCGGCGCCGGGTCGTGGCCGTCCGGCGGGACCTGGTATTTCGCGATCGCCGCGTCGATCGCAGCCGTGTCGTCCGACGACATCGTCGTCGACGAAGCTTGGTTCTCCGACACGACGAACAGGCTCTTGATCTTGCTCCAGGGCACACCCAATCGTAACTC
>DASXEF010000083.1:0-10385 GCA_036490255.1 Kofleriaceae bacterium | reverse complement strand
GCGACCGAATGGATGGCGACTCCCGCGGTCAGCGCGAACAGCGCCACACCGCCGAGCGTCATCGCCGCGGCGCTGCCCGACATCCGCGCGGGTGGGCCGGCGTGGCGGGCGGCGAGGGTGGTCGTCGTCGCCGCGCCCGCTCCGGCGCCGCTGCGCGCGCGCTCGAGATCGACCGCGTTCGCGCGCGCGGCCTCGCGCAGCGCCGCGTTCTCCGCCTCGAGATCCGCGACCGCGTGCTCGAGCCGCCGGATCGCGGTGTTGGGTGGCTCGCCGACGGCGGGCCGCACGGACTCGTCGCGCGCGCGCGCGAGCTCGACCTGGAGCTCCCAGTTCTTGGTGCGCAGGTCGACGATCTCCTCGCGCGCGGCGACGTCGGCGATCGACGGCTCGCCGCGCAGCTTCGCGAGCTCGTGCTCGAGCGCGGCGATGCGCGCCTGCGCGGCGTCCAGGTCCTCTCGATACGGCACGACCATAAGATGATACGACTCGCCGTCATGGAGCACGGTGGCGACATCATCGCGGACGTCCTCGCGCGTCACGGGGTGCGTTTCTTGTTCACCCTGTGCGGCGGTCACATCTCGCCGATCTTGACCGGTGCGCAAGCCAAGGGGATCCGCGTCGTGGATGTCCGCGACGAGGTCAACGCGGTGTTCGCGGCCGACGCCGTCGCGCGGATGACCGGCGTGGTCGGCGCCGCCGCGGTGACCGCCGGGCCGGGCGTCACGAACGCGATCACCGCCGTCAAGAACGCGCAGATGGCGCAGACCCCGCTCATCTTGTTCGGCGGCGCGACCGCGACGCTGCTCAAGGGCCGCGGCTCGCTGCAGGACATCGATCAGCTGTCGCTGATGAAGCCGATCACGAAGTGGGCGGGCTCGGTGAAGACCGTGCCGGCGCTCGGGCCGACCGTCGAGCGCGCGCTCGAGATCGCGACCGAGGGCGTGCCGGGGCCGGTGTTCGTCGAGGTGCCGGTCGACGTGCTGTACCCCCAGTCGATCGTGCGCCAGTGGTACGAGAAGGAGGCCGGCCTCGGCAAGGCGAAGGGCATCGGCGCGAAGGCGCTCGAGCTCTACATCAAGGGCCACCTCTATCGTCAGTTCCACGCGCCGTCGCTGCCGGAGCTGAGCTTGCCGCTCAAGTTGCCTCACCTGCGTGGCGATTCCGGCATCGATCGCGCGGCGGCGGCGCTCAAGAGCGCGAAGCAGCCGGTGATCGTCGTCGGCAGTCAGGCGCTCGCCGGCGTCAAAGATCCGGCGCGACTCGCGCGCGCGCTCGGCACGTTGAACGCGCCGGTGTATCTCGCCGGCGTCGCGCGCGGCTTGCTCGGCCGCACCCACGAGCTGCAGCTGCGCCACAACCGCGGCGCCGCGCTCAAAGAAGCCGACTGCGTGATCGTGTGCGGCTTTCCGTTCGACTTCCGACTCGGCTACGGCCGCGGCATCAACAAGCAGGCGACGCTCGTCGCCGCGAACTTGTCGTCGCACGAGCTGCGCAAGAACCGCCGGCCCGACGTCGCGGTCGAGATGCACGCCGGCGACTTCTTGGTTGCACTCGCCGAGCGCGCGCAATGGAGCGGCGACGCCGCGTGGCTGCGTACACTGCAAGCGCGCGAGGGCACGCGCGATGCCGAGATCGCGAAGAAGGCGCAGCCGGCCGGCGAGCTCGTCGATCCGCTGCACTTCTTCTCGCGCCTCGAGGACGCGATGGCCGACGACGCCGTGCTCGTCGTCGACGGCGGCGACTTCGTCGCGACCGCGAGCTACATCGTGCGACCGCGCGCACCGCTGTCGTGGCTCGATCCCGGCGTGTTCGGCACGCTCGGCGTCGGCGGTGGCTTCGCGCTCGGCGCATCGCTGGTCAAACCCGGCCGCGAAGTCTGGCTGATCTGGGGCGACGGCTCGAGCGCGTACACGCTCGCCGAGTTCGACACCTACGTGCGTCACGGCGTCGCGCCGATCGCGCTGATCGGCAACGACGCGTCGTGGATGCAGATCGCGCGCGAGCAAGTCGAAGTGCTCGGCACGACGCTCGGTACGGATCTGCGTCGCACCGACTATCACAAGGTCGCCGAAGGCTACGGCGGCGTCGGGCTGATGCTCAACGATCCGTCGCGGGTCGATGCGACGCTCGCGGAAGCCAAAGCGATCGCGCGTGGCGGCCGCCCCGTGTGTATCAACGTGCACCTGCGACGAACCGACTTCCGCAAGGGCTCGATCTCGATCTAGGTTCACGCCGTGAAGCGCGCGCTCCTGCTCGTCGTCTTGATCGGTTGCACGCCGCCGCCGCCGATCGCGACCGCCGCCGATGCCGATCGCGCACACGTGCCGCTCGCCGAGCTCTCGCAAGGTCGCGATCTGTTGCTGGCGCATTGCGGCGCGTGTCACGACGTGCCGCGTCCCGGCGATGCCGCGCGCGACAAGTGGCCCGCGCTGATGGACGACATGAGCCAGCGGGCAGGGCTCGTCGGGCCGCAGCGACACCTGATCCAGCAGTACGTGCTGGCGATGGACCTCGCGCGCTGACGCTCGCTCGCTTTAGTGCGTCCCTCGCGCACTGAACGATTTCAACAAGCTGCGCGACCGAAGTTGCGCTAATGGACTACGTCCCTCATCGACGCGAGGAACGCGTCGGACCACGCGGCCGCGGTGTCTTTCCACACGACGCCGCGCAGCTGCTGATAGCGCGTGATCCGCTCGGCCTTCGGCATCCGCAGCGCGGTGTCGAGATCGCTCGCGAGGCCGTCGGCGTGGAACGGGTTCGTGATCACCGCGAGCGTCATCTGCTCGGCGGCGCCGCAAAACCGCGACAGCACGAGCACGCCCGGATCGTTCGGGTCTTGCGCGGCGACGTACTCTTTGGCGACGAGGTTCATGCCGTCGCGCAGCGGCGTGACGAGCCCGACCGACGCGGATCGATAGAGCCGCGCCAACGTCGCCTGGTCGTACGATCGATAGAGGTAACGAACGGGCGTCCAATCGGCCTCGCCGTAGGCACCGTTGATGCGACCGACGAGCGACTCGACCCGCGAGCGCAGCTCGCCGTACTCGGGCACGTCGGCGCGCGTCGGCACCGAGACCTGGACGAACGAGACTTGGTTGCGCCACTCGGGAAAGCGCTCGAGCAAGCGCGAGTAGGCTTCGAGCCGCTCGGGGATGCCCTTCGAGTAGTCGAGCCGATCGACGCCGAGGATCAGCTTGCGGCCGGCCAAGCTCGCTTCGAGCGACAGCGCCGACGAATCGTTGGGATCGCCGGACTTCGCGGCCTCGGCGAAGCGATCGGGATCGATGCCGATGCCGATCACGCGCGTGCGCTCCTTGGCCTGCGCTTCGGCATCGCTGCCGAGCAGGCCGCGCACGGCCGCGATGTAGTTGTCGGCCCAGCGCTGGCACTGCAGGCCGAGTCGATCGTACTCGACCATGCCGGCGACGATCTCGCTCGCCCACGGATTGGTCTCGATGACGTCGAGCGGCGGAAACGGCACGTGCAGGTAGAAGCCGACGCGGCCGCGATGGCCGGCGCGACGCAGCTCGCGGCCGACGAGGAACAAGTGAAAATCTTGGACCCAGACGTCGGCGGTGCCGCCCGAGACTTCTTTCACCAGCTTCGCGTACGCGCGGTTCGCGTCGACGTAGCAGCTCCATTCGCCGTCGGCGTAGCGCACGTTCGACACGAAGCCGTGGAGCAGCGGCCACAAGCTGCGGTTGCAAAACCCGCCGTAGAATCGCTCGCGCCACGTCGGCGGATAGTCGAACTGCGCGCGCGTGAACGACTCGGAGTCTTCGAGGCGCAGCTTGAGCCCGGGATCGCGCTCGGCGCCGCTCCAGCCGAGCCACATACCGTGCATGCGCTCGAGCGCCGGCACGAGCGCAGACACGAGTCCGCCGACCTCACGCGTGCGGCCGCCGCTCGGCGCCGCCGGTAACCGATTCGACACGACGATCAGCTGCGGCGGCGACGCTGCGGTGTGCTCGAGCGGGACCGCTTCTTCGAACGTCGTCGCGGCGTGTGCCGGCGTGCGCGCATCGACGAGCCAGCGCACGAAGCGATGTACGGCGTCGACCGACGGTAGCCGCACGGTCGCTTGCGTGCGGCGCGGTTGCGCCGAGACCAGCACGCCGACGTCTTGATCGCGCAGCCCGACGAACATGTCCTCGTCGGTGATGTCGTCGCCGATCGCGAGCACGGTCGCGCCCGGTGCGTGGCTGCGCAACCAGACCAGCGCGTTGCCTTTGTGCGCGGCGGTGTGACGAACTTCGAGCGCTTCGACGCCGGGCAGCCGCTCGAGCTGCGGCTGGGTCTCGAGCCACTCGTCGACGATCACTTCCGCCGTCGTTTCGATCGCGCGTTGTTGCGCAAGCGGCACGCGCCGCCAGTGCAGCGCCACCGAGCACGACTTGCGCTCGACCAGCGCACCCGGATAGCGCTTCGCGAGCGCGGCGAGCGCGAGCTCGATCTCGTCGAGCTGCGGGACGCGCGGCAACGCGGCTTCCCACGCGCCCTTTTGAAACCGCCACGCGCCGTGCTCGGCGGCGATCAAGGCGGCGGGAAAGCGCGCTGCGATCGGCTCGGCGAGCTCGCGCGGCCGGCCGGTGACGATCCCGCACGTCACGCCCGGCAACGCGATCAGCGCGTCGATCAACGCCTCGGTCGACGCGTCCATGGTTGCGTCTTGCGGCGTCGCTGCGAACGGCACCAACGTGCCGTCGAGATCGAGCGCTGTGACGAGCGCGCCGGCGGACGCGAGGTGCTGCCAGTCGGCCGCCATGGGGCGCAGCATACTTCGCCGTGGCGTACGCGCACACCACACGAGCGCGCTACTTCGCATGCGTTAACACCTGCGAGTGAGTACGATGACGTGAATGCAACGGCTCGATCACGGCGTCATCGGCAACGGCCGCGTGATCGCGCTCGTCGCGCCGGATAGCGGCATCGAATGGCTGTGCTTGCCGCGCTTCGATTCACCGTCGGTGTTCGGCGCGATCGTCGATCAAGAGCGCGGCGGCGTGTTTCGGTTTCGCTGCGGCGATCGCGTGCTCGCGGGCAAGCAGGAATATCTGACGAACACGAACGTGCTGCGCACCGTGTTCGAGGACGGCGACGCGAGCTGGGAAGTGATCGACTTCGCGCCGCGCATCGCGCTGGCGAGCTATCACTTCGACACGCCCGCCGAGGTCGTGCGCATCGTGCGGCCGATCACCGGCACGCCGCGCATCACGGTCGAGTTCGCGCCGCGACCCGATTACGGCCGCGCGACGCCCGCGATGGTATCGACGCCGTACGGCATCGAAGTGCTCGGCGGTGCCGTGCCGCTCAACTTGTTCGCGAACGTGCCGGGCGAGCAGATCGTCGGCGGGATCGAGATCGCGCTGCGTCATCCGCTGTACCTCATGCTCTCGCACGGCAGCCGCAAGACGCCGCCGCTCGAGACCGAGTACGCGTTCTTGCTCGCCGAGACGGTGCGGATGTGGCGGACGTGGGCGAAGACGTGCGCGCTGCCGAGCTTCGCGCCGCAGGAGGTGCTGCGCTCGGCGCTGTGCATGAAGCTCCACGTCTACGCGGATACCGGCGCGATCATCGCGGCGGCGACGACGAGCATTCCGGAAGCGCTCGGCACGCCGCGCACGTGGGACTATCGCTATTGCTGGCTGCGCGATGCCGCGTTCGTCGTCGAGGCGTTGCGGCGGTTGTCGCATCTTTACGAGGGCGAGCACTTCATCGCGTTCTTGCGCGACATGGCCGAGGCCGGCCCGCTGCAGCCGTTGTACGGCATCGCCGGCGAGCGCGAGCTGCCGGAGATCGTGCTCGGGCACTTGCGCGGCTGGAACCACAACGCGCCGGTGCGCATCGGCAACGCCGCCGCGATCCAGCAGCAGAACGATCTCGACGGCGAGCTGATCCTCTGCCTGCACACGATCCTCGGCGATCCGCGCGTCGTGTTCGAAGACGCCGACAAGCTGTTCCCGCTGATCGCGCGGCTCGTCGAGCAATCGATCGCGACCGCGCCGCTCGCCGATACCGGGATCTGGGAGTTCCGCACGTTGCCGCGCCACTACACGTTCTCGCGCGCGATGTGCTGGGCGGCGATCCAGCGCGGCAGCGAGCTTGCCGAGCAGCTCGGTCACCCCGACCTCGCAAAAAAATGGAAGTCCGTCGCCGACGACGAAAAAGCGATCGTGCTCGGCCGCGGCTTCAACCGCGAGCTCGCGATGTTCACGCAAGAGCTCGACGGCGAGGCCGGCGATGCGGCGTTGTTGCTGTTGCCGACGATCGGCATCATCGAAGCGACCGACCCGCGGTTCTTGTCGACGCTCGATCACTACGGCCAGTACCAGACCCACAACGGGCTGATGAAGCGCTACACGAACCTCGACGACTTCGGCCCGACGACGAGCGCGTTCACGATGTGCTCGTTCTGGTGGGCCGAGGCGCTCGCGCTTGCCGGCCGGCTCGATCAGGCCATCGAGGTGTTCGAGCGCGTGGTGTCATACGCGAATCCGCTCGGGCTGTTCTCCGAGGACATCGAGCCCGAGACCGGCGCGCTGCTCGGCAACTTTCCGCAGGCGTACACGCACGTCGGCTTGGTGCACGCTGCGATGACGATCGGCGCGCTGCGCGACGCCCGCGACGGCCACGTGCGCGCGTGGGGCAAGACCGAATGACCGAGGCGAGAGCGCGGTCCGTGCAATGAAGCGGTGGGTGCTGCTCGCGCTCGTCGCGTGTCATGCGAGCGCGCCGAGCGCGCCGCCGGTCGTGCAGTCGAGTGGCCCGATCGCGAGCAACGTGCTGCGCAAGGACTACGCCGGCTCGCGCGCGTGCGCCGATTGCCACGACGCGATCTACAAGTCGTGGGAAGTCTCGCCGATGCGCAACATGACGCGCGACGCCAGGGTCGCGCAGATTCGCGCGCCGTTCGACGGTGCGCAGCTCCGCGTCGGCGACGACGTCGTCACGATGACGATGGCCGGCAGCGATCGCGTGATGCAGCTGGTCTCGCCGAAGGGCAACCACACGTTTCGCGTCACGAAGGTCGTCGGCGGTCGCTATCGCGAAGATTTTGTCGGCGTCGAGACCGACGGCGTCGAGCACGTGCTGCCCGCGACGTACGTGTTCTCGACGAAGTCGTGGCGCTACAAGGGCTACTCGGTGATGGTGACCGAGCGGCCGTGGATGTCGTGGCAGGGCGTGTGGTCGCAAGAGTGCATCGGCTGTCACAACACGCTGCCGCTCGCGACGATGCTCTACGACGATCTCTACGGGCCGTCGCTGCCGCCGTATCAAGGCAAGATGCAGGACCGCGTGCTGCCGGAGTCGCGCAAGTGGCCGGCGCACGCGACCGACGTGACCGGGCTCGAGCACGCGCTCGCCGACGAGATCCGCTTCATGAACGGCACCGTGCCGCTCGGCTCGCTGAACAACTTGTTGCCCGCGGCCGCGACGACGATGGAGAAGAAGCTCGACGGCGATCATCTCGTCGAGCTCGGCATCGGTTGCGAGGCCTGTCACAACGGCGCCGCCGCGCACGCCGCCGAGCCGAAAGTGATCCCGCAATTTGCGGCGAGAAGCGGCGTGCTCGAGGTCGATCCGCCGAGAGGCGAGGCCGGCACGAAGGCGCAATGGATCAACCACACCTGCGCGAAGTGCCACACGGTGCTGTTCACGCGCTATCCGTTCACGTGGGAAGACGGGCTGCGGCGCAAGAATCCGGGCGGCAGCTCGATCAGCTCCGGCGAGGGTCGCGACTACCAGCTCGGCGGGTGCTCGTCGCAGATGGCGTGCACGACGTGTCACGATCCGCATACGGAAGATCCGAAAGCGAAGCTCGCCGAGCTCGGCACCCCCGCCGGCAATCACATCTGCGTCACGTGTCACGCGCAGTACGCGAGCGACGACGCGCTCGCCAAGCACAGCCATCACCAGATCGGCGGCGCCGGCACCGCGTGCATCGCGTGCCACATGGCGAAGAAGAACATGGGGCTCGACTACGTGCTGAACCGCTACCACCGGATCGGCTCGCCCGACGATCCGACGCGCGTCGAAGGCGATCGCCCGGTCGAGTGCGCGCTGTGCCACGCCGACAAGACCGTGGAGTCGCTCGTGACGACGATGGAATCGTGGTGGGGCAAGCACTACGATCGCCGCAAGCTCGCGCGGCTGTACGGCGATGATCTGAACGTCAACGCGATGCGCGCGACGCTGTCGCTCGGCAAAGCGCACGAGCAAGCCGTCGCGATCGCGACGTGGGGCGCGCTCAAGCAACAAGACGCCGTGAGCGCGATCGCGCCGATGTTGGCGCACGAATATCCGCTCGTGCGCTACTTCGCGCAGCGCGCGTTGCAGCAGATCACCGGCGATCCGGTCGCGATCGACGTCGGCGCGCCGGCCGCGATCGTCCGCGCGCAAGCCGACGCGTGGCTCAAAGCAAGGGAAGCGCACCCGTGATCGCATCGACCGCATCGGCCCACGCCGGGCCGACCGCGCAGCACGTCTTGGTCGGCACGCCGTGAAACTCGGTGCGGCCCGAGTCGACGATCAGCGCGCACGGCACGCCGGCTGATTTCGCGGTCGCGACGATCGCGTCGAGCTCGGCTTCGGAGCTCACCGAGACGCAGATCTTCGTGAACCGGCCGCTGACGAGCCACTCGCGCGTCGCCGGATCCAGCGCGATCGCGAGCGTGTCGCCGTCGAGCACCCCGGCATCGACCAAGACCGCCATCGACGCGTGCGCGCCCTGCGCGATCATCTTGCCCTTGCGCATGCCCAGGTCCTTGCGCATCACGATGACCTGCTTGGGATCGCCCGGCATTCGTGCAGACATTTGCACGACTTAGAGCTGGCGCGCATCTTGATAACTCCACGCTCGCGCATGTCATCACCTCGTCGCTACGCGTGGTTGTACGTGCTCGCGCTGGGACTGGTCCCCTCATGCGCACTGGATGGTGCGGACTCCGACGTGCAGTCGGCGCCGATCATCGCGCTCGACCGAACCGGGGCGATCCCGACGGGCGCCGCCTGCAACGGTAGTGGCCGCTACCGCTGTTTCGCGCACGTCCAGACCGACGCCGACGGCCGGATCCGCGCCGACGCGCAGCCCGCCGATGCGCCGGCCGGGTTCACGCCGGCCGATCTGCAATCGGCCTACGACATTCCGACGGTCATCAACGGTCACCCGACGATCGCGCTGATCGACGCGTACGGCGATTCCGCGCTCGAGTCGGATCTGGCGATGTATCGCAGCGCGTTCGACTTGCCCGCGTGCTCGGTCGCGAACGGCTGCCTCGAGATCGTCAACACCGACGGCAATCCGTCGCCGCTGCCCGGCGCGCCACCCGCCGATGACGATTGGACGGTCGAGACCTCGCTCGACGTCGACATGGCGAGCGCGGCGTGCCCGTCGTGCAACCTCGTCGTGATCCAAGCGCAAGACGACGTCGGCAACGGCCTCGAGCTCGCGCAGGCCATGGCGGCATCGCTCGGCGCGAGTGTCATCAGCAACAGCTGGGGTGGTCCCGAAAAGCAGGGCGTGTCGCTGACCGGCGTCGAGCCGTACTTCGATCAACCGGTCGCCGTGTTCGTCGCGGCCGGCGATGACGGCTACGACGACGGCGGCCAAGGTCCCGACTATCCCGGCACGTCGTCGTACACGATCGCGGTCGGCGGCACGCACCTCGAGAAGGCCTCGAACGCACGCGGCTGGACCGAGACCGCGTGGTCGAGCGGCGGCAGCGCGTGCAGCTTGTCGATCGCGAAGCCGAGCTATCAGAGCGCGACGGGCTGCACGTTCAAGGCGACGACCGACATCGCCGCGGTCGGCGATCCGCAGACCGGCATGGCGTCGTACAACTCGAACGACGGCGGCTGGACCGTCGTCGGCGGCACGAGCGCGGCGACGCCGCTCGTCGCGGCGATGTTCGCGGCGACCGGCAACGGCGGCCAGACCTCGGGCGCGTTCATCGCGCAGAACGCCGGCAAGCTCAACGACGTGACGAGCGGCAACAACGGCGACTGCGGCACCGCGTTGTGCACCGCGGGCAAAGGCTGGGACGGCCCGACCGGCTACGGCACGCCGGATGCGAAGCTGTTCGTGACCGCGTCGGCGACGCCCGACGGCTCGGACGATCCGTACGGTCAGATCAGCGGCGGCTGCAATTCAAGTCGCGGCGATGCCGGCTGGCTCGTCATCGTCGGATTCAGCGCGATGCTGATTCTCGCACCAACGCGCGCAGCAGCTGGCCGGCGCCGCGCGCGAGCGTGAGCGGCGACATCGGCACGCCGGCGAAGTCGTTCACGCCCATCTGCAACAGCGACTGCGTGCGCGGTAACAGGCGCTCGAGCGTCGGTCGATGCTCGCTGAAGAACGCGCGATAGCACGCGTGGCGGATCCACAG
>DASXEF010000073.1:0-2857 GCA_036490255.1 Kofleriaceae bacterium | reverse complement strand
GGTGTGCTCGGGCGCGCGATCGTGCCCTCGGGCGCATCGACCGGCGAGCACGAGGCGCTCGAGCTGCGCGACGGCGACGCGAAGCGCTACCTCGGCAAAGGCGTCCACAAGGCCGTCGACAACATCCGCGACGTCATCGCGCCGACCGTGATCGGCATGGACGCCAGCGATCAGGCGCAGCTCGATGCCGCGATGATCGCGCTCGACGGGACTGCGCTCAAGAGCAACCTGGGAGCGAACGCGATCCTCGCCGTGTCGATGGCGGTCGCGCGCGCGGCCGCGCTGTCGCACGACCTGCCGCTGTATCGCTACCTCGGCGGCGTCGGCGCGGTCACGCTGCCCGTGCCGCTGATGAACATCATCAACGGCGGCGCGCACGCCGATAACAACCTCGACATTCAAGAGTTCATGATCGCGCCGGCCGGCTTCGACAAGTTCGAGGACGCGCTGCGCGCCGGCGTCGAGACGTTCCACCACTTGAAGAAGCTGTTGTCGGCCCGCGGCAAGGCGACGAACGTCGGCGACGAAGGCGGCTTCGCGCCGAGCCTCGATTCGTCGGACGAGGCGATCCAGCTCGTGCTCGAGGCGATCAGCAAGGCCGGCTACGAGCCGGGCAAGCAGATCTTCTTGGCGCTCGACGTCGCGGCGAGCGAGCTGTTCGACAAGCAGGCGAACAGCTACGAATTCGAAGGCAAGCACGTGTCGGCGCAGCAGCTGAGCGACGTCTACGCGAAGTGGGTCGATCAGTATCCGCTCGTCTCGATCGAGGACGGTCTCGCCGAGGACGATTGGGACGGCTGGAAGCACCTGACGACGAAGCTCGGCGCGAAGGCGCAGATCGTCGGCGACGACATCTTCGTGACCCAGGTCCCGCGTCTGCAAAGAGGCATCCAGAGCCACACCGCGAACTCGATCTTGGTCAAGCTCAACCAGGTCGGCTCGATCAGCGAGACGCTCGACGCGGTGCGCACCGCGCAGCACGCCGGCTACACCGCGATCATCTCGCATCGCTCGGGCGAGACCGAAGATGCGTTCATCGCGGACCTCGCGGTCGCGACCAACGCGGGTCAGATCAAGACCGGATCGGCGTCGCGCAGCGACCGGATCGCCAAGTACAATCAGCTGCTCCGGATCTGCGATCAGCTCGGCGACGAGGCGCGATTCGCCGGCGTACGCGCGTTCGCCGCCCGGCGCTGAGCGCGCACGTGCTCGTCCACGAGCCTGCACGTCGCGAGTGCCTCACGCGTCGCGCGAACGCCGGATCGTTCTCGCGTCCGAGCTGTCGCGTACGTGCACGTCCCACGAGCACGCGGACGCCCAGACCGGCGCTGAATCGTGATAATTCGTGAGTATGAGCCACGCACAGCTCTTGGCCGGGATTCCGATGTTCGACGGCCTCAGCGACGAGGACCGTGCCGAGCTCGCGAACAGCCTGGTCGAACGCCGGTTCAAGGCCGGCGAAGCGATCATGAACCTGGGCGATCAGGGCACGTCGATGTTCATCGTGGCGGAGGGCCAGGTGAACATCTTTTTGCCCGGCGAAGCGTCGCGCCGCGTGTCGCTCAAAGACGTCGCGCAGGGCGAGTACCTGGGCGAGCTCGCGCTGTTCGACGACAAGCCGCGGTCGGCGAGCGCGCTGGCGACCACCGACGCGCTCTTGCTCGAGCTCGATCGCGAGACGCTGTCGCGCTACCTGGTCGCGCGCCCGCAGGCGGCGATGACGCTGTTGCGCACCCTCGCCGGGCGATTGCGCGCCACCAACGAGATGTTGTCGCAGCGCGCCGCGAAGAACGTGGTCGCCGAGCTCGACAGCAAGCTGACGTGGGCGCAGAAGCTCGCGGATCGCGTCGCCGAGCTCAACGGCAGCTGGACGTTCATCCTGATCTTGTTCGGCCTGACGTTCGCCTGGATGCTGGTCAACCTCGAGGCGATCGGCAAGCAGTTCGATCCGTATCCGTACGTGTTCTTCAACCTGCTGCTCGCGATCTTGGTCGCGTTGCAGGGCCCGCTGATCGTGATGAGCCAGAACCGCTCGGCCGAGAAGGATCGCGCGCAGGCGGAGACCGACTTCGCGGTCAACCTCAAGAACGAGGTCAACATCGAGACGTTGCTCCGCGAGCTCGGCGAGATGCGCTCCGAGACCAACGCCCGGCTCGATCGGATCGAGCGCGCTTCCGACCTGCCCGCGCCTAGCGTGCGGGATCGAAGCGCGTGACCTGACGCAGGAACGACGCGTCGAGATATTCGCGCCGGATCACCGCCGCCATCTCTTCGGCGGTCGCGAAGCGCTCGTAGTCGACCCGGATCACCGGGATGACCTTCGAGATGCTCGCGATGAACTCCTGATAGCCCTCGTAGAGCGCCTGTAAGTAGCCGAGCTCGATCTTCGACTCGACGTCTCGCGACCGTGCCTGGATCCGCGCCGCCGACGATTCCGGCGAGACATCGAGGAAAATGATCACGCTCGGCTTGCACATGAAGTTGCTCATGTTGCGGAACAAGTCGACGTACGTGTGGTAGTCGCGCTCGTCCATCAGGCCGGTGCGCGCGAGCATCTTCGCGAAGATCGAGTCTTCGTAGATCGTGCGGTCCTGCACCGCCGAGCGGCCGCGCCAGATGATCTCTTGATGCTGCTGGAACCGTCGGTTGAGCAGATAGACCTGCATCGCGAACGAATAGCGCGCGGTGTCGCGATAGAAATCTTCGAGGTACTCGTTGTCGGCGACCGGCTCGTAGTAGCAGTCGATGCCGAGGTGCTGGCCGAGCGCGCTCGCGAGCGTGCTCTTGCCCGCACCGATCATCCCGGCGATGCCGATGAAGATGTTGCCGTGAACGTCGGCGTTGCGGGTCGGGCGTG
>DASXEF010000068.1:0-4922 GCA_036490255.1 Kofleriaceae bacterium | reverse complement strand
AAACGATCCGCAAATACCTCGCCGATCGCAGCGACTGGTCGCCCCGCGATACCGCGTTCGTCGCCGCCGATCCGGCCGATTACGCCAAGCGCGTCCGCGCACCCGTGCTGATCGTGCAGGGCGGCAACGACCTACACGTCCCACCGCGATCGGCCGAGCGGCTCGTCGCGACGCTACACGCCGCCGGCAACCGCGACGTCACGGCGCGGATCATTCCGCAGCTCAGCCACACGCTCTGCCCCGACATCATCGGCAGCTTGCAGGCGTGGAGCTGGCTGCCGAGCCGGCGCTTATCGAACGCGCTGCTCGACGATCTTCGCGGCTGGCTCGTCCACGAGCTCGCGCCGTAGCGCGGGAGCACGCCGGCGCATCGCCGCTCTGTTTGCGCGCCGATCGACGCGCTGCCACGAAGTCGACGTAGGTCTGCTTCGTGCAAAAGGCAGCTGCCATGACCTCGGAGACCCCTCGCCGCCCGACGCTGCGGATGTCGGCTGCGACTCCTTCTGAGGTGCTGGCTCCGGGCGACGTCGTCGACGGCTGGACGATCCGCGGCACGCTCGGCTCGGGCGGCATGGCGACGGTCTACGAAGCCGACGACGCGGCCGGGCGCCGCATCGCGATCAAGCTCGCCCACGCGGCGCTGTTCGACGACGACTACACGCCGGCGATGTTCCTGCGCGAGGCGCGGATCGCCGGCGCGCTCTCGCATCCGAGCATCATCGCGGTGCGCGGCACGGGCGAGCACGACGGCCGGCCGTACGTGACGCTCGAGCACTTGCGCGGCACGTCGCTCGGCGCGCGGCTCGATGCCGGCACGCCGCTGCCGCGGCCGGTCGCGTGCGAGCTATTGCTCGAGCTCGTCGACGCGCTGCGCACGGCGCACGCCGCCGGCATCATTCATCGCGATCTCAAGCCCGACAACATCTTCTTGCTCGCGCCGCGCGGCGAGCGCCGGCTCAAGCTGCTCGATTGGGGCGTCGCGCACGTGCTCGGCGAGGACGATCCGTTTCGCGGCATGATCGCCGGCACGCTGACGTACGTCGCGCCCGAGCAGATCCGCGGCGACGCGCTGACGCCCGCGGCCGACGTCTACTCGCTCGGCGTGCTCGCGTATCGCATGCTGTGCATGCGGCCGCCGTTCGCCGCCGCGTCGGATCTGCAGCTGCTCAAGCTGCACTTGCACGCGCCGCCACCGCACGCGCGCGCCGGCTGGGCCAAGATTCCCGAGACGCTCGACGAGCTGCTCGTCGCGATGCTCGCGAAAGAGCCGACCGATCGGCCGAGCCTCGACGACATCGAGCGCGTGATCGCGAACGTCCTCGCCGAGCTCGAGCCGCGCCGGCTCGCCCGCGGCACGCAGCCGCAAGACGTGTTCGTGCGCCCGCATCGACTCGAGACCGAGCCGACGACGCGGCAGAGCCGCTCGCGGTGGAGCAACCTCGCGCTCGGCCTCGCGCGCGCCGGCGCGATGTTCACGATGCTGTGGTGAGCGCGGCCAGCGCGGCGTCGAGCTGCGCGTCTTTGCCCGCGGCGTAGTCGGCGGCGCTCGGATTGGGCACCGCGACGTCGGGCTGCAGGCGATTGCCGTCTTGCACGGCCTGCGCTTTGTCGCCGACGCGCGACTCGGGATAGCTCAGCGTGATGTTGCCGGGCAGCTGCACGGCGGTCGGGAACGTCAGGCCGCCGGCGGTCGGTCGCCCGACGAGCTTCGCGCCCGCGTGGTCACGCAGGATCAGCGCGAGCATCTCGGCGCCCGACGCCGTGCCTTCGTCGACGAGCACCGCGATCGCGCGCTTCGTCTTCGACGCCGCGAGCTTCGTGCGCGCGATCGGCTTCGGATCGCCTTCGGCGGGCACCGCGTAGAGCAGCGGATCGGCGTCGACGAGCAGCGATGCGAGGTCGAACGGAAAGCCACCGGCGTTGCCGCGCAGATCGATCACGAGCTTGCCGATGCGGCGGCGATCGAGCTCGCCGAGCGCTTTGCCGACGAGCGCCGCGGCATCGCGCGTGGCATCGGTCGAATGCGTGCACGTCCAGATCCTGACGTAGCCGACGGTCTTGACCACGCGCGACTCGACGATCGGGCCGGCCGACGCGGAGACGCGCACGTCGAGCTGCATGGGCGCGTTGCCGCGCACGAGCGCGAGCTTCGCGACGGTCGACGACGGCTTGCCGAGCAGGTACGCGAAGTCGCGCCAGCCGTGCGTGACGGCGACGCCGTCGATCGACGCGATCACGTCGCCGGGTTGCACGCCGGCCGCACGTGCGGCGCCGTAGCTCGCCGTCGCGGCCCAGCGGGCGTCGTCCTGCTGATGGACGACGAGGCCGAGCTGCATCACCGGCACGCCGCCGATCAAGCCGTAGAGCGACGCGAGCCCGTCGCGATCGACGGCGAACGTCTGCGCGTCGCCGGATGCCAGTGCCATCGCACGCGCCGCGCGCAGCACCGCGCCGGGCGGCAGCTGGCCGTGCAGCGCCATCGCGCGCACCGCGCCGCGCATCAGGTCGCGATCTTTCGCGGCGTCGGTCGTCCACGGCACCGGCGACGTGAAGCCCAGGCCTTCGACGCCGGCCTGCGCGATCTTCGTGTGATCGCCGATCATCACGCTCGTGCTGGTCAGCAGCTCGAACACGTGGACGATCGTCTCGCTCGCGGCTTTCGCTTCAGGGCTCGGCTCTTGCTCGGCCGGCGGCGACGAGTCCGGCGAGTCCGGCGGCGGCGTCGCGTGGCACGCCGCCAGCGTCGCGATCAGGAGCGCACGCGAAAACATCTCTGCATAGTATCGACCAAAATCGCCTAGCGTTTAAGCCCGAGCACGAGCCCATCGGGCGTCGGAATACACACCGAATCGCACGCGGCGGCGACCGTTTCGTGAAACGCGCGCATCGCCTTCGCGCTCGGCGAATCCGCGAGCAGATCGCCGAAGAAGTACGCGTTGTCGCCGATCACGAGGCCGCCCGGCCGCAGATTCGCGATCGCCCACCGGCCGTAGTGATCGTAGTGGGCCTTGTCGGCGTCGATGAACACGGCGTCGAACGGGCCGTGTGGCTCGAGCGTCGGCAGCACGTCGATCCCCGCGCCGACGAGCACCTCGACGTTCGCGAGCCCGGCGGCGGCGAGGTTCGCGCGCGCGACCTCGGCATGCTTCGGCTCGAACTCGATCGTCCACAGCGTGCCCGTCGCCGGCAGCGCACGCGCGATCTGGATCGCCGAGTACCCCGCGAGCGTGCCGACCTCGACGACCTTCGTCGCGCGCGCGAGCTTGATCAGCAGATGCAACAGCCGGCCTTCGCTCTGGCCGAGCTGGATCGCCGGCATGAACGCCGGCGTCGCGAACGCGTGCGCGAGCCCGGCGTCGTGGGCCGCGTGGACGCGCGTGACGTAGTCGATCAGGTCGCGAGAATCGTAGCGAGCGCCTGCGCGCGATTCGTTATCCGCCATCGTCGTCGTCTCCTGTGCCGCGATACGGGCCGTACTTCGACATCTCCGCGATCTCGCGCTCCATCGCGAGCTTCTCGCGTGCGACGTGGTCTTGGATCGCGTGCGACAACCCGTCGTGGCGGATCCAGTGCGACGAGAACGTCGGGCTCGGCTCGAACCCGCGCACGAGCTTGTGCTCGCCCTGCGCGCCGGCTTCGAACAGCGGCAGCTCGTGCTCGATCGCGCGCTCGATGCCGGCGTAATACGCGGTCTCGAAGTGCAGCATGTCGACGTGCGTGTCGGCGCCCCAGTAGCGGCCGTACAGCGCGCCGGTGGTCTCGAGAAACAACGCGCCAGCGACCCGCTTGCCGGCTTGCTCGACCTGGACCATGCGCATCTCGTCGGGCAAGTACTTCGCGAGCGCGTGGAAGAACCCGGGCCGCAGGTAATCGCGGCCGCCGTGGTTGTCGGTCGTGTTGCGATAGAACCGATCGAGATCATCGAGCGCGGCCTGGTCGAGCTCGTGACCGGTCTTCCACGCGAGTGAATCGATCGCCGCCTTCGCCTTCTGGCGCTCTTTGCGCAGCTGCTTGCGCTTGCGCGATTTGAGCGCGCCGAGGAATTCGTCGAACGAGTGATAGCCGCGGTTCTTCCAGTGGAACTGCATCGTCGTGCGCTGGAAGAACCCGTGCGCCGCGAGCTTTGCAGACTCCGCTTCGGTACAGAACAGCCAGTGGATCGAGCCGACCTCGGCATCGTCGGCGAGCGCGCGCACGCCGGCGATCAGCGCAGCGAACGTGTGTGGCGGCGCATCTGGCGCGAGCAAGATGCGCGGCCCGGTCGCGGGCGTCGCCGGCGCGGCGATCACGAGCTTGGGGTAGTACGCGATCCCGGCGCGCTCGCTCGCGTTGGCCCAGCCCCAGTCGAAAATGTACTCGCCGTAGCTGTGGCTCTTGATGAAGGCCGGCACGGCGCCGACCAGGCGTCGGTTGTCGGCCGGGCCGCCGGGCTGGGGAATTTCCGCCAGGATATAGACCGAGGTCCAACCACTGCGCTGGCGCTTGCGCTGCGCCGTCGCAGCGTCGATCGAGCCCGATTCTTCGAGCGCTCGCAGAAACCCCGATTTGAGGAACGGCGACGGCCCGTGGTCGAGCGCGTCCCACGCCGCCGCGTCCAGCTCGTTAACCGATCCGACGATGCGGATCGCGAGTTCTTCGTCCGCCGACTTCATGCTAAGAGGGCCCTTATGGCTCTCGACCCGCAGGTCAAGCAGAAGATCGATTCGCTCCTCGCATCGGATTCGGTGGTGCTGTTCATGAAAGGCACGCGCAGCTTTCCGCAGTGCGGATTCAGCGCGTCGGTCGTGAACATCTTGAACACCTTGATCCCGAAGTACACGACCGTCAACGTGCTGAGCGACGCGGACGTTCGCGGCGGCATGAAGGAGTACTCGGACTGGCCAACCTTCCCGCAGCTGTTCGTCAAGGGCGAGTTCGTCGGC
>DASXEF010000062.1:0-1779 GCA_036490255.1 Kofleriaceae bacterium | reverse complement strand
GATCGAAAGATCCGGCTCTGCCGGACCGCGCAGCGCTCCCGAAGGGGAGCGCGGAGAGTCGATCGTGATCGTCCGCGTCGGCTCTTTCGGATCGAACGTGCGCGGCATCGCGTGCGTCGCGAGCCACCACGCGCGCGCACCGCCTTCGCTCCACGTGTCGTCGATCGGTGCGGCGCGCAGCGCATCGGCGAGCTCGGTCGCGCTCGCATGACGCTGCTCGGGAGCCTTCGCGAGGCAGCGCATGATCACCGCTTCGAGCGCGGGCGGCACTGTCGCGTGCTTGCTCGGCGGCTCGGGCATCGTCGTCATGTGCTTCACGACGACCTCCATCTCGTTGCCGGCGAACACCGGCCGCCCGGTCAGCAAGAAATAGCCGACCGCGCCGAGCGCGTAGAGATCCGATGACGCACTGGCCGCGCCGCTGACGCTCTCGGGCGCCATGTACTGCGGCGTGCCGAGCAACACCTGCGTCGACACACCGGTCGCTTCGGCCGGCCGCTTCGCGAGCCCGAAGTCGACGACCTTCGCGACGTCGGGCACGCCGCCGCGCATGCACAGCATGATGTTTGCCGGCTTGATGTCGCGGTGGATCAAGTTGCGGTCGTGCGCTTCTTGGAGCGCGCTCGCGACCTGCACGAGGATGTGCACCACGCGCGCCGGGCGCTGCGGCCCGTGCTGCTTGACGAGCTCGTTGAGGTTGACGCCGTCGATGTACTCCATCGCGTAGTAGAAGCGGCCGTTGCTGTGGCCGAAGTCGAACACCGCGACCGTGTTCGGATGGCTGAGCTGGCTCGTCTCCTGGACCTCGCGTTCGAAGCGCTCGAGGTTTTCGGGCGAGATCCGATCCGGGCGCAGCAACTTGATCGCGGTCGGTCGGCGCAGCAACAGATGTTCGGCGAGATAGACCTCGCCGAGGCCGCCTTCGCCGATCAGGCCGCGCACGCGATAGATGCCGAGTTGCTGCGCGGCGTCGGCGGCGCGACGCAAGTCGTAGATGATGAGCGAGCCCGCCGACGACACCAGCACGGCGACGACTGCGACGACGAGGAAGCCGAGGAAATAGGCGGGACCGGGAATCTCCTGCGGCTCGAGATAGATCAGCGCGATCGCCGGCACCAGCATCGGCACGAACGCGAGCGTCGAAGCGAGGGCGGTGCGACGGCCGCTGCTCGGCACGACGAGCGCGCGCGTCAGCACAGCGTCGCACACATAGATCAGGCACGTGTAGCTCGACGGGCGAAAGTCGTACGTGATCATCGCCGACGCGGCGATCACCGTGCCGGTGCCCATCGCGTAGAACAGATCGATCGCGTTGAGGATCTCGCGGCGCACCGGCCGATCGCGCGCGAGCACGCCGCGCCACAAGATGCTCATGATCGCGACGCCGGCCGCGGAGATCACCCAGACGCGATCGTGGTGCGCGGGGCGGATCTCCGGATACACGCGATAAAGCACCCACAGGAACGCGAGCAGCGCGATGAAGCTCCAGACCATGAGCTTGAACAGCAGCGCGAGCCGCACTTGCAAATTCGCGCGCGGGCCATCGGCATCGTTTGCCACTTGAACCCGCATTGCGGAGCCCACCACGCTCACCACGGTTATCGATTGTCCGCCATGACGGGCTTTCGTTCACGCGGATCTCACGCCTTCGCCCTGTGAGCCTCACGCGGGGATCGCCGACAACGCATGGTGGATGAAACGCGCTCTGGTCATCGCGGCGGTGTCACTGGCGGCGGCTCGTGCCGTCGCGGATCCCGATCCGGATCAACCCGCGCCGCG
>DASXEF010000041.1:0-3176 GCA_036490255.1 Kofleriaceae bacterium | reverse complement strand
ATGCGGTGCCTTCGTCGCGCTGGGCGATCGTGCCGAGGATCTCCTCGCCTTGCTCGCTCGGCAGCTCGTTGATGATCTGTGCGGAGAACGCGAGGCCGTCGAACTCGGCGCGCGCGTCGCTGGTGGCGAGACCGCCGACCGCTTCGAGCGCGCGGACCAAGCTTTCGGAAGCTTCGGTGACGGCGTGCTCCGGAATCTCTTCGAGCGCCGAGATGCGCGTCGTCAGGTCAGCCGCGATCGGCTGCTCCATGAGCGCGAGCACTTTCGACGCGACGCGCGCGGGCAGCTGCGTCAACACGACGGCCGCGATCTGCGGGTGCTCGTCGGAGAGCAGCTGCGCGAGCGATTGCACGCGCGCGGTACGGAGCAGCTGTAGCGGCTCCGGGTTCGGCGCTTCGATGCCGAGCGCCTTCTTGGCGCGATCGGGACCGAACGCGCGGTCGGCGAGCTTGCGCAGGTACGCGCTGCCACCGGCGCGGGCCATCACCATCGGATCCGAGATGCCGCGCTCGAGGTCCGAGAGCACGACCGTGATCAGATCGCCGCCGACGTCGCCGAGATCTTCGACGGCGTCGCACAAACGGCGCACGTCGACGAGCGACATCTTCGCGAGCACCTGCGCCGCGAGTGCCTCGTCGAGCGAGAGCAGCGCGATGGCGGCTTTGCGAGGTCCGGCGAGCCCGGCGGTCGGCATTTACTTCGCTCCCTTGGGCGGTGCTTCGTTGAGCCACGCCGTCAACACACCGGCAGCACGCTCGACATCGCCGCGCACTGCGTCCATCACCCGTTCCTGAACCGACTTGCCCGGGTTGAGTGCCGGCAACTCGCGCTCGAGCGGCAGCTCTTGATGCGCCGGCGTGCGCGCATCGAGCACGCGCTCGAGCTCGGCGACCGGCGCCGGGAACGCGATCTGCGGCGACTTCACCATCGCCGTCGACTTCGCCTTCTTCTTGAACACGCTGCGCAGCACCAGCGCGATGACGATGAGCAGGACGAGCGCGCCCGCACCACCGCCGACCATGACCGGCATCGGAAACGGCAGCGCGCTCTTCGGCGCGACCGGGTCGGCCGGCATTTCTTCTTCAGGGACGAACGGCGTCGTCTGGATTTCGATCGTGTCGCCGCGCGCGTCGTCGATGCCTGCAGCGGTGCGCGCGATGGCGAGCATGCCCGCCATGTCTTCTTTGCTGCGGACCATCGGCTTGCCGTCTTTGCCGGTGAGCTGGTCGAGCAACACCGCGACGTGGATCTTCTTGATCGACACTTCGGGGTTCTCGGTGTGGCGCTGCGTGTGGCTGATCTCGTAGTTCGTGGTCTCCTGGATCTTGCCGCCGGCGCCCGAGCCGCCTGCGCCCATGCCCGCGGGCGTCGCGCCCGGCAGGTTGCCGCGCACGCCGGCGATGCCGCTCGCCGAGCCTGCAGTGGTCGCGGTCGGATCGTTGCCGTCGACGGTGCGCGCCTGGCTGCGAATCGCGGCGTTGTCCTTGTCGTAGAGGTCCTCGGTCTGCTCGATGTGGCGGGTATCGAGGTCGACGTTCGCGACGACCTGGACGTGGCCCTTGCCGACGTACTTCGACAGCATCTTCGTGACCGACTCGACGATCGTGGTTTCGATCGTCGCGCCGTCGTTGCCGTTCGTCTTCTCGGCCGCCTCGAGCGGGTTGCCGTGATTGTCGACGACGACCACTGCCTCGGGCTTCATGCCGTCGATGCTCGACGCGACGAGCTGGCGGATGCCTTTGACCTCGTTGGCGAGCAGCGACTGACCGGCGCGGAGGCGCAGCATGATCGACGCGGTCGGCGCCGTCTCTTGATCCTTGAACACCGAGTGGCGACCGAACGCGATGTTGACGCGCGCGTTCTCGATCTGCGAGATCGACGTGATGCTGCGCGTGAGCTCGGTCTGCAGCGCGCGCTTGTAGTTGACCTGCTCGGCGAACGAGGTCTCGCCCATCGTGCTCTGCTCGAACGTCTCGAGGCCCTTGCCGCCGCCCATCTGCAGCGAGGTCGCCGCGATGGCGCGAGCCGAGGCGAGATCGTCCGGCTGCACTTCGACCTTGCCTTCGCTGAACCGCGCCGGAACACCGCGACCGATCAGCGTCGCGTAGAGCTGCTGCGCTTCGTCGGGCGCGATGCCGTCGGCGGCCGAGACCCACGTCTCGACGTGCTTCGTGAGCGAGGTGATGCCGACGAAGCCGAGCACGCCGAGCACGACGAGGACCGCGAGCGTGCGACGGCCTTTCGGCTGCTTGTTCCACAGGTCGCGGAGCTGGCCCGCGACGACGAACGCCTGGTTCTTCGATTGCGGTGTTGGTTTCGGATCGGGCATGACTCAGCTCAAACGTTCGTCTGCATCAGCTCGTGGTAGGCCTCGAGCGCTTTGTTCTTCAGCGTCGTGGCGTAGCGGAGTGCGATGTTCGCTTTCTCCGTCGCGATCATGACTTCGTGAATGCCGACGCTCTGGTCGTTCGCGGCGAACGCGTCGGACTTCTGCGTCGCGTCTTGATCGAGCGCGCGCGCGTCGTCGAGCGCCTTGGTGAACGAGTGACCGAGGTCCGCGCCCGGCTTCTGCTCGACGACCGGCGACGATTCGACCGGCTTGATGTTGTTGATGGCTGAGATGCTCATTTGCCGATGCTCAGTGCCTTCTCGGCCATGTTGACGGCGCTCGACATCGTCGTGATGCCGGCTTCGTATGCGCGCGAGGCGGTGATCATGTCGACCATTTCCTCGACGGGATTGATGTTCGGATACGCGACGTAACCCTGCGCGTTCGCCTGCGGATGACCGGGGTCGTACTCGAGGCGCGGCGGGCTCTGGTCTTGCTGGATCGTCGAGACTTTGACGCCCTTGACGTTGGCGTCGTCGGCCTCGAGATCGGCGGTTGCGAGCACGACGTCGCGCCGCTTGTACGGTCCACCGCCGGCGGCCTGCGTGGTCTCCGCGTTGGCGAGGTTCGACGCCGCGACATTCATGCGCGTGCGTTGTGCCGAAAGCCCGGAGGCCGACACTTCCATTGCGGTGAAGAAGTCCGTGCTCATTTAGATCTCCTCAGCCACCCGAGCCATCGCCGGCGGCGTACTTGATCATCGCCATGCGCCGCGAGACGAGCTCGGCAGCGGTGGCGTAGCGGGTGCGGTTGGCATCGATCTTCGCGAGCTCGCGCTCCATCGACA
>DASXEF010000011.1:0-2454 GCA_036490255.1 Kofleriaceae bacterium | reverse complement strand
CTCGCCGAGCGCGCACTCGAGCTCGAGATCGAGACCTCGCAGTGCCGCGCGAGCGCCGTCGACGATGCACGGACGCTGCGCTGGCGGCTGCCGACCGAGCGCCGCGACGAAGCCGACGATCTGATCGCGCGCGCGGCATTGCCGTACGCGGAATGCGTCAAAGCGCTGCAGCGTTAGCTAGCTCGCGGTCGGCGTGCGGATCTGCTGCGTCGATCGCCGGCGCCGCAACCACCAGCGCACGCCGCGCACGCTGCGCGCGAGCGTCGCGACGAACGCCTGCCACGGCCCCGGCCGCGGCTCGCCCGACGTGCGATCGAGCGGCACCATCGCGGTGCGCTCCGGGCGTTCACCGTCGTCCGAGCCAAGCGCGAGCTGCGGCGCGGTCGCCGCGACGATGCGCGCGGCATTGTCGGGCCGCGACGCGCGCGGCCAGCGCGGGATCGGCGTGTCGTTGACGAACGGCGCGGTCACGAACGTCGCCGGCGCGAGCGGCGCGACGCCAAGCGTCGTCGCGATCGGCGGCCGCGTGCTGTGGATCTCGACCGGCGCCGTGTCGTCGGCGGCGATCTCGACCGCCGCGGCTTGATCGATCTCGTTGTCGAACGCGTGCTTCAGCACGTAGTCGAGCTCGTCGGGGAGCGGCGCGACCTGGATCTTCTCGATCTTCGGATCGCTGGCGCGTGCCAAGGGCGGCGTTTGCGAGGTCGGCCTGAGCATGTCCGCGGCATCGGCGCGCGACGCGGCGATCTTGTTGGTCTCGGCGACCGGCACGTCGGCCGGGATGCGGTCGGTCGACGGCGTCGGCGCGCGCATCTGCTTGAACACCGATTCGGTGTCGCCGGTGAGCTCGCGAATATCGATCAAGATGCCGGGCTTGCCGAACGCGTTGTTCGCAGTCGCGTGGCGCTCGCAGATCTCGCCGAAACCGGCGAGCGCGATCGCACCGTCGACGAGGCGAATCGAGAATTCGGCCTGCGAGCCGACGTCGCGCTGGTTGCTCGTGGGGACGAACACCGCGTTGTCGGTCGAGAACCGGCGAAAGGTCGTGACGAACTGATCCACGTTCGAGCACCGCGTGAGGACCCGAAGGACAACTGATCGATCCATCTTCTAGTTCATGCGCTTTCTGATCGCGTTTGAATAGGGAGGGAATTTGCCGCACTTGTGCGGCATGGTTCCCGTGCGCTGGCGCCCGTTGGGTGGCTCACAGGTCCAACACGCGTGAATCGCTTCTACCGTTAGCTCGCCTCACGTATCGTCGCCGCGTGGATGACGATCGCCTCACCGACCTCGAGATCAAGCTCGCGTATCAGGACCAGTTGATCCGCGAGCTCGATGCGCTTGTCCGCAGTTTCGGCGACAAGCTCGACCTCGCGAGTCGCGAGCTCGAGACGCTCAAGCAGTCGCTACGCTCGCCGGAGACCGCCATGGGTCCGGCGAACGACAAGCCGCCGCATTACTGAGCGGTGAAGTTCTGGATGAGCTTCGTCGGCTTGTTCGCCGCGACCTGCACCGGCAGCGTCTTGTTGATGTGCAGCTTCGCGTTGATCAGCGTGACCGAGTGCGTGCCGGGCGACAGCGCGATCGAGCGCTGCGGCGTCTCGAGCTGCGTCGGCTTGCCGTCGATCACGATCTCGCACGGCGGCTTGCTCGCGACCATCAACACGCCGTTCGCACCACCGCCGGCGTTCGCCGACGTCGCCACGACGGCCTTCGCAGCCGGCGCGACGTTCCACGAGCCATGCTTCGCGGGCGCAGGCGGAGCAGGCGTCGCAGCGGCCTGGGCGGGCCACGGCTCGGCCACGGCGACGCGCGCGTCGCTGTGATGGTGATGATGCTCGGCGGGCGGCGCGGCTTGCACCGACGCTGCAACCGCGACCGGCGCGGGAGGCGGCGCGGGCGTCGCGGCGACCGTCGTCACGGCCGGCTTCGCGCCGTCGAACGCGACGGCGATCTGCTTCGTCGCACGCGGATCCAAGTGCTGGATCGCGGTCGGCTTGCCGCTCATCGCAAGGACGACGTCGTAGCTCTGCGCCGGATCGACCGACGCGAACAGCGGCGTCTTGCCGAGCACGCGCGGCGCGCCGTTCGAGATCAACGTGACGGTCGCGCCGCTCGGCGTCGACGTGATCGGGACGTCGATCGTGGAACTGGGCGTAGGCGATTCCGGAGCCGGAGCGACGGCGACCGGCGTCGGTTCCGGGGCAGCGGCGACCGGCGTCGGCGTCGGCGTCGGCGTCGGCGTCGGTTCCGTCGTCGTCGTCGTCGTCGTCGTCGTCGTCGTCGGAGTCGTCGCTGCCGCGATGACCGGCATGCCCTTGATCGGCGGCTTCATCGCCGCGCGCACGACGACGGCCGCGAGAATCGCGAGCACGACCGCCGCGGCACCGACGGCCGCGAGGTGCCGCCGATTATACGTCGCCGGGCGATCGAAGTAGCTCGTCGACGACTGAT
>DASXEF010000005.1:0-3778 GCA_036490255.1 Kofleriaceae bacterium | reverse complement strand
CGACTCGCGCCGATCGCGGTCGGCACGGGCGCCGCCTCGGCGCAGCCGGCCGATCTCGCAGACACCGCGACGAGCGCGAACGCCGCCGTCGTCGACACCGAGCTGTCGCGCGGGCCGGCGCCCGACGAGCAAGCGCAAGAGAAGGGCAATGACGTCTTCGACACCGACCGGCGCGCCGCGGTCGACTTCAACGGCGAATTCGCGAAGCGCTCGCGGTTCGAGTCCCAGAACAATCCGCTCGCAGCGCCGACGCTGTTGCCGCCCGGCCACGCGATGGAGCTCGACGAGGGCAAGATGGGCAAGCGCGAAGCGGTCGAGCAGGGGCTGCGCATGCACCTCGGCGACAACGCGTTCGAGCGCGACGACGACGACATCTACGGCGGCCTGGTCGGGTTCGGCCGCGGCGGTGGCGGCGGTTACGGCTACATCGGTCACGGCGCCGGCACGCGCGGTGCGCGCGCCTACGACGATCGTCTCGTGTTGACCGTCGCCGGCGATCTGAGCGAGCTCGTGCCGGCACTGTTCGACGACGGCGTCGACGCGTTGCGCGCACGGCTCGGGACCGGCGGTGGCTCGATCGACGCGGCGTCGACAGTGCTGCTCGACCGAGCACGTGCGGCCGTCGCGCCCGGCGTGTATCGCTGGGGCGATCGCGAGCTCGCGATCGATGCCAACCACGCGCTGGCCTGGCGGCGTACGACCGAGAGCGATCTCGTCGAGCTCGCCGCGTTCGACGGCGGCTCGTGGACCCGGCGCTATGGCGAGCTCGGCCTCTCGGTCACGCGCGCGCTCGGCGATGCCGATGTCGCGCTCGCGCTCGCCGCGGCGCCGCTGTGGATGCCGGATCCGTCGCACTTCGCGAAGTACTTCGACGTGACCACGAGCGGCACCGACGTGACGCTGAGCGCGAACAAGCGCGCGATGTTCGTGCTGTCGTTCGACGCGCAGGCGCATCTCACCGCGATCCACGACGGCGCCGGCAGCGAGCTCGTCGCGATTGCGTGGAGCGCGACCGGTCCGGTATCGGCGCACGTGCGCGGCGAGCCGATCGCGGTCGGCTTCGCGGCACAGCCGATCGCCGATGCGACCGCGTGGGCGTTCGCCGGCACGCAAGCCGGCGTGGTCGCGACGTTGCCCGCGCATCCGATCGCGTTCTGGCAACGCCGGCTCGCGAGCGAGCTCGAAGGCTCGCCGGCATGGCGCGATGACGAGCGGCAGATGCTCGTCGCCGCTTCGGCGGTGCACGACGTCAATACGAGCCGCGCCGCGTTCGATGCGCTGCGCACGCACGGCGGCATCGAGCTCGGCGACATCACGCTCGCGAGTCAGGCGCTGTCGTCGGCGACCGATCTCGCGACCGAGCTCGGCGCGTTCGCGAGCCAGCCGATCGGCGTGGCGATCGCGAATCGCCGCTCGGCAACGCCGACGAACATCGTCGCGCCAGGTGCGCTCGCCGCGGTCGCACAAGCGCGTGCCGCGATCGACGCGCTCGACGCGAATCATCCCGAGCTCGCGATCGCGGCGTCGGCATCGCTCGCCGGTCGCGCAACCGCGCTGCGCATCGCGATCGCCCGCGCCTCCGCACACGTCAGCGCGAAGCCCGAGGTCGTCTCGGCGCTATGGGAAGCCGCCGCGACCGGCGCGTATGCGAACAGCGCGCGCGAGAATGCGATCGCGCAGCTCGCCGGCTGGGGCCACTACGCGGCCGCCGCCGACGAAGTCGGCAAGCTCGTCGACGCGCTCGATCTGACCGCGCCTGCGCCGGCGACGCTGTCGCAATACTACTGGCTGTTCGCGCAGACCGGCCGCGGCACGGCCGGTTGGGAGCTGATCTTCGCGCGGTGGCGCGACAAGGTCCTCGCGGCCGATAGCTACGACCACGTGATGGCGCTGTTGCCGGGCGCGCGCAGCGAAGCAGATGTCGACGCGATCCTCGCCAAGGCGGTCGCGCTCGCCGGCACCGATCCATCGCGCGCCGTCGCCGTCGCCGAGCTCGCGAACCAATCCGGCCGCCACGAGTGGGCCGAGCGCGCGATCGCATCGGCGCTCGCAGTGCATCCGACGCACGCGCTCGAGCAGATCGCCGCACAGACCGCGATCGCTGCAGATCGTCCCGCCGACGCGATCGCTCATCTCGAGCGCGCGCAAGATCTCGCCGGTGACGATCGGGCGCCGATCGACGAGGTCCGCGCCGAGCACGCGTCGATCATCGCGCTGGCGCAACAGCTCGCGCTCGCATCGACCGGCCCGGAGCGCAACCGCCGCGTCGCAGAGGCGATGCACTGGGGCGAGCGCTGGCGCGCGATCGATCCGGGCAACATCGAGACCGATCGCATGCTCGGCGAGCTCCTGCTCGCGGTCGGCGATCGCGACGGCGCGTGGCGGCAACTGTCGACGACGATCGAGCGCGATCCGTGGTCGAGCAGCGGCTACTCGATCGTCGCCGAGTCGTTCGAGCATCAGGGCAAGGTCGACGACGCGCTGCCGTTCTGGCAGCAGGCGATCATCATCGATCAGACGAACCCGACGCCGCGGCTGCGCAAGGCGCAGGCCTTGCTCGCGCTCGGCCGCACGAAGGACGCCGACGAGCTGTTGCACCAGATCACGGGCCAGAAGTGGCATGACGTGTGGTCGAACGTCGTCGAGCAAGCGCGCGAGCTGGCTACGCGACGCTGATGCCCGTGCGGCCCGCCGCGAGCGCGAACACGCGATGCTTGTTCTGCACCGTGCACGCCTTTGCGACGCGCTCGAGTGTCGACTCGTGCATGCCGATCGCCGCGGCGAGCTCGCGCGTCTCTACGGGCGCGATCTCGTCGGCGGACATCGCGACCCCGAGCTGCGGCCGCAACCGCGCGAGCGCACCGACGACGCGCTCGAACGTACGCGCGCGCTGCACGAGCGAGCGGACGATCCATTGTGCATCGCGCGTCGCTTCGACGATGCGCACGGCCGGCAGCGCGCGGCGATTTGCGAGCGCCCGCGGCGGATTGCCGTCGAGCCAGACGTCGGCGGTGATCTCGGTGGGGACGCCGGCGAATTGCCACGCCGGCTCGCCGTCGACCTCGACCGATGCGAGCAGCGGATCGGGATCGCTCGGCTCGATCGCGAGGCCGGGCGTCGGCGCGATCAGCGCGGCGAGCTCGCCGATCGGCGTCGACAGCATGCGGATCGCGAGCTGGAGCTGCGGCGTCATCACGAGCTGACTCGCCAATCGGGCCTGCGCCTTGACGTCGTCGGCCATACCCGCGAGATTGTAGCGTGCCCTCCGACGGCGATCTCGAGCTCGCGTTCTACGACCAGTTTTTGTGGTCGAAGAACCTGACGCCGTATCCCGTGCAGGAGCAGGCGATCAGCGCGATCTTCGCCGGCAAGAGCGTGCTCGTCACGGTGCCGACCGGCACCGGCAAGACGCTGATGGCGAAGGCGGCGCTGTATCGCGCGTTTCATCGTAACGAGCGCGCGGTGTACACCACGCCGCTGCGCGCGCTCACCGAAGAGAAATATCGCGAGCTGTGCGACGATTTCGGCGAAGGCAACGTCGGCTTCGCGACCGGCGACTACAAGGTCAACCGCGAGGCGCCGATCCAGGTCGAGGTCGCCGAGATCTTGTGGAACCGCATCGTCGCCGACAAAGCCGTCGCGCCCGCCGAGCTCGTCGTGATGGACGAAGGCCACTACTTCAACGATCCCGAGCGCGGCTACGTGTGGGAGCAATCGATCATCGGGCTCGATCCGCGCGTGCAGCTCGTCGTGCTGTCGGCGACGGTCGGCCATCCCG
>DASXEF010001034.1:0-3382 GCA_036490255.1 Kofleriaceae bacterium | reverse complement strand
GATCGAACCCCTGACCTCGTGAATGCCATTCACGCGCTCTCCCAGCTGAGCTATATCCCCGAACCGAGGGCCGGTTCTTACCGGCAGCCCTTGGCTATGTCAAGGGTCCGGCTTCTTCGGCACGTCGTCGGGATGCATGTACTCGGCGAGGTCGTCGTCGTCGTCGTCGAAGCGAATCCCTCCGGACTTCTTGGCCGGGACGGCGTCGACGTTCGGGCGCCAGATCCGTTGCGTGGCCGCCGCGCGCGGGCGATTCGGTGGTGCCCAGGTCGTCGATGATGTGGTTCCGTCGGCTTCGTCGCGTGGTTTCGCGCGCGTGTCGAAGCGCTTGCGGATCGAGCGCGGTGCTTCGCGTTCGTCGTCGGCTCCGGCGTCGAGCTCGTCGAGATGTTGGACGATGTCGCGAGCTTCGGGCAGCTCGTCGACGTCGACTTCGCCGCGGCGAATGAGATCGAGGACGATCTCGCCGAGCTCGGCGAGCGCATCGGTGCGACGGCGATTCGAGAGCGCATCTTCGACGCGGGAGCGGCCTTCGCGTGCGCCGCGCTCGAGCACGTCGCGCAAGTTGCCGGCTTGCGCGAGGGTGGTCCTAAGGAGAGTCCCGAGCGTGCCGCGTAGCTCAGGACCACGTCGTTGCCGTGCCATGTGGTGAGGTTAGCCCATTTGCTCTACCCTCGACGAACGTGATGTTGCGATGGCTCGGCCTCGGGGCGACCGTGCTGCTGGTCGCGGCATGTCCGCCGCCGGGACCGCCGACGCCGATTCCGCCGGTCGCGTCCGGAAAAGTTCGCGTGCGCGTGTTCACCGAGCCGTCGCCGGTGAAGTCGATCGATACCGCGGGCCGCTTCTTGTTCGTCGCGACCGATGATTCGCTGCAGCGCTGGGATGAATCGGGTCAGGTGATGGTGATGACGGCCGATCACGGGCTGTCGGGCGATCACGTGACCGCGCTCGCGCCCGACATGGATCGCAAGTGGTTGTGGGTGCTCACCGACGGTGGTTTGGGCCACTACGATGCGAGCTCCGAGGTTTATACCGATGTCGCGCCGCCGCCGGCGGCGATGGGCATCGACTACACGGAGCTCGCGAAAGACGGCGCGAGCATGGCGTCGGCTGCCGAGGGCGGCGTGTGGATGGGCACGACGAAGGGCCTAGTGTTCGCGAGCGACAAAGGCGGCTGGTTGTCGCTGCCGATCAAAGACGCGGTGCGTGCGCTCGCGCGCGATCACGCGGGCTGGTTGTGGGTCGCCGCGAAAGGCGGCTTGTACGGCCGCAAGCCGAACGGCGACATCGTCAAGATCGGACCGGTGCAGGGCTGCGAGATCGCGGAACCGCGCTTGCTCGCGCTCGCACCGGGCGATCGCGTGCTCGCGATCGGCACCGATGCGGAAGGTCACGAGCGCATCGCCGTCGGCAAGCAGCTGCAATGGACGAGCTATCGAACGCTGCCCGACATCACGTGGGACGCGGTGACCGAGCACGGTGACTCGATCATCTTGATGGGCGGTGGGCACGTGTATCGGATCTCGCCGGCGACGCCGGGGCCGCGGCCGCTCGCACGCGACGGCGTGCGCTTGGTGCCGAGCGCGAACTCGGAGACGAGCGAGTGGGAGATCGATCCGGTCGACTTGGTGCTGCCGCCGGGCGCGACTGCGATGGGCGCGATCGACGACAAGCTGCTCATCGGCACGCGCGACTTGGGAACCGCACGGTATCGCGCGGGCGATCCTCATCCGCTCGATTGGCTGCGCCGCAAGCAGATGTTCGAGGATGCGAGCTCGCTCTCGGTCGCGTGCACGAAGGCGAACGATTGTTGGATCGCGACGGGCGCGCGCCAAGCGTGGCATTGGACCGGTGATCGGTTGAGCGCTGCGGGGCCGGATCAGATCGTCGTCGCGGTCGCGCGCGATCCGTCGGGTGCGATCTACGCGCTGCATCGCGCGCCGACCGAGCACGACGTCCGCATGTCGCGCATCGACGGTCAGACGTGGACGCCGGTCGCGAAGATCGATCTGACGACGCCGGGCGATGCGCCGGAGATCAGCTTTGCGCGGTTCGCGTCGTCGGGCGTGTTGTGGCTCGGCCTGCGGTATCGCGACGGCGCCGAGCGGCGACCGTACGGCATCGCGATCGTCGATATCGGCGCGGGCACCGTCGCGTATCACCGCGAGGCGAACGGCGTGGCTGTGAAGTCGAAGATGCTGCCGGTTCCGATCGGGACCGTCGATGCGGACATGCGCGGCGATGTCGCGTGGCTCGCGACCGATGAAGGCGTCGCGCGGCTCGCCAACGGCGCGCTCAAAATTTGGACCGAAGCCGACGGCTTGCGCAGCGAGCTCGCGCGCGCGATCGCCATCGCGCAAGACGGCAGCGTGATCGTCGCGACCGGGCAGGGCGCGATGGTGTTCGACGGTCACGGCTGGAGCTATCCGCCGGCGCTGCAGTTCGAGATCAACGATCTGGTCGCGACGAAGAACGGCCAGATCTGGATGGCGACCGAGCGCGGCATCGCCGCGTGGGACGGCAAGAAAGTGCGCCGCGTCGATACGCGCCGCGGGCTCGCTGAAAATACCGTGCTCGACGTCGCGACCGATCAGTTCGATCGCGTGTGGGCGCGCGGGCCTGGCTCGTTGACGCTCGTCAGTCAGTGACCGACGCGGTCGACGGCTGCTTCGTGCGGTAGTTCTGATTGACGTAGTCCATCAGCTCGAGAATCTCGGTCTCGCCCTTCGCTTCGCCGTCGGGCGAATCGAGGAAGAACGTACCTTGCTCGCAGCCATCGCCGCCGGCGGGAACCGGCACGCCGGGCGAGCCGGGCTGACATTCGCCGTCGGGGAACACCATGATGAACTTCTGCATGCGCGTCGCGAGCGGCTCCGTCGAGATCATGTAGTTCGCGACGATCGACGCGACCGAAACCAGATCGTCGGGCTTCTGGCCGTAGCCGTGCAGCACGTAGACGACGGGGTACGTCCCGCTCGACGTCGAGTAGCCGGGTGGCAAGAACATCGCGAAGCCGACCGTGCGGCCGGTCGACGGTGACGTGAACGTCTGGCCCATCAGCGCCTGGCCACCGTCGAGCGTGTCGGAGAGATCGCCGTCGGGCAGGTATTGGTTGACGTACGCGAACGCGCTCTCGATGCGATAGATGATCTCGTTCGCGGTGCCGACGTGGCGGCCGTCGCCGTCGGCGATCTCGTCGGCGGATGCGTCGGGATTGCCGTACCGCAGGTATCCGTTCTTCGGCAGGTCGGCCCACGGCACCTGCGTGAAGTCGTACGTCGCCTCGTTCGCGCCGGGCTGCAAGCCGCCGAAGTTGTCGTACAGCATGAACGGCAGCCCGTACTTCGCGAGCGCTTGGCCGATCGCCTGGTTCGTCGAG
>DASXEF010001015.1:0-2321 GCA_036490255.1 Kofleriaceae bacterium | reverse complement strand
CGCGAAGTCGGCGCAATCGTCGCCGCGCATCGCCGCCCACTCGAATTTGTCACCGGCGATCTTCGTCGGCGCGCCGAGCGTGGCCTCGAGCCGCGCGAGCGACGTTTGCCACGGCTCGAACAAGTGCACGCTGTCCTTCGCAGACATCACTAGCTCGACGGTCAGCGGCCCGGCGTACGGCGAGCCCGGCGGCGAATCCTCGATCGGCGCGACCGTGACCGGCGGCACGGGCGGAGCAACCACAGACGGCTCGTGCCTCGGCGACGAGCTACACGCGACAACCATCACAAGACCAAACGCGACCTTCATGCTCGCTGGAGCCGAGCCGGATTCGGCGGTCGCGCGAAATGTTTGTTACGCGCTAGATTTGCCGGCTCACCCGACGCGCTTCTTCGCCGGCCGGCGTTTGCGCGTCACCGACACGCCGCCGTAGTTGAGCTTCAAGCTGCCGGCCTTGCCGAGGTTCTCTTGCTTGGCGATCAGCATGAACTCGCCGCCGCTCTCTTCGCTGCACGTGACGCACAGCCACGTGCCGGGCAGCGCTTTCACGCGCGCGGCGGGAATCTCGGCGTTGCAGTTCTCACACGTGCGTTTTTCAACCGTGCTCATGGCGAGGCTCTCCCATTACGAGCGGTTTCGTCGCTCGCGGCCCCGAGTCTATGGATCGCGCGCGCGATGTCGAGAGCTTTACGGCTTCGCGCAGTTTTCGAGGTCGGCTTCGAGGCTGGGCTGGCCGGCGCCGCTCACCATTTTCTGTAGCTTTACCGTGCAGTGCAGCGTCACCGGCTTGCCGAGCTCCGGATCGGCTTGGCCCGATGCGAGGCTCGCCATCACGGTCGAGCTCGGATCCGTGGGGTCGACGAGCACGACGGTGCTGCCGCTTTGCTTCACCGTGCCGGTGATGTCGAGCTGCTTGCCGTCCCACTTCGAGCGCGCGGCGACCGCGTTCTTGACCAGCTCGCCGACGCCGACTTTCGCGCCGCTCGGGCCGGGCGCGTTCGGATCTTCCGCGGGCGCGCCTTTGCCGAGGATGTCGAGGCACTCGCCGCGATTCATGATCGCGCCGTCTTTGCCGTAGGTCTGCGGGTGCTGGAACGCGCCGACGACGGTGCCGGCCTGCTTGTACTTCGCGCCGTCTTCCTTCTCGATCACGAAGTACGCGCAGTTGTCGCCTTCCATCGCGGCCCACTCGAACTTGTTGCCGTCGACTTTCGTCGGCGGGCCGAAGTGCGCTTGCAGCTGCGCGAACGTGTCGTCCCACGGCTGGAGCGGCTCGGCGGCGGTCTTCGCGGTCATCACGGTCGCGATCGTGAGCGGCGCTTGGAACGCGGGCAGATCTGATTTCGCCGATGTCTTCTCGACGGCCGGCGGCGGCGCATCGGATTTCTTGCAGGCGGGCGGGAGGCCGATGAATGCAACGGCCGCGGCGGCGAACAGCAGCTTCGACATGGTCATGGCCCTTAGAACAGCAAGCCGGTGCCCGGTCGCAGAATAGTTTCAACCGCCCACGTTACAAGCTGCGCCGCGGTGGCACGACGGCGTTCGCGACCAACAATCCCGCGACGATCGCGATCGCGGCGACGAACGTCGCGAACAGCGTCTCGACGCCGTTCATCGTGTTGCGATCGAGCAGCGACGACATGCCGCGAAAGCCGAGGCTGCCGGGCACGAGCAAGAACACGGCGGGCGTCTGCACGACCTGCGACGGCCGGCCGAGCCAGCGCGCGTACACGTTCGACAGCGCGCCGAGCGCGAACGCGCCGACGAGCACGCCCAGCTCCGGGCCGAGCCAGTTCGTGCCCGCGCGACTGCCGATGTAGCCGACCGCGCAGCCGGCGAGGATCCAGCCGAACTGCGAGCGCCGCGCTTGCACGACGACCGCGACGGCGAACGACGCCGTGACGAGCGCGGCCCAGCTCGCCCATTCCGGCAGCGGCAGCTTCGGCGTTTGCTGCACGTCGACGAGCGCCTTCGCGAGCCGCTCGCCGATCGCGACGCCGACAACGAGTTCGAGCAGCACGATCACCGCCGACATCAGCCGCGCGGTGCCGGCAATCAGGTTGCGGGTCGCGAGCTCGGTCATCGCGACGGTGAGCGAGTGACCGGGCAGCAAGATGATGAGCGATGCGATCGCGACGAGCGACGGGTTGAGCGTCGGCCACACCGCCGAGGCGAGGCCGGCGGTCAACGCCGCGAAGCCGGCGCCGATCAGCTCGAACACGCGGGCTTGATCCGAGCTGCGCGCGACGAACGCGCCGAGCAGACCGATCACGAGGCCGATCGCGCCGGCGACGCAAACGTCGCTGAGCCCGCCGTCGAAG
>DASXEF010000946.1:0-1754 GCA_036490255.1 Kofleriaceae bacterium | reverse complement strand
GGCAACGCACGGCTCGTCGAGCCGCGCGTCGTGCTCGCTCGCGCACTCGTGCTCGATCAGCGCGCCGATGAAGCGGCCGCGATGCTCGCCGCGACGACGATCAGCCACGCGTCGCCGCGCGCGCGCGCGCAATTTCACGTCGCGTACGCCGAGGCGCTCGTCAAGATCGGCGCGCACGGCGACGCCGCTGTCGAGGTCGCGCGGGCGAAGTCGGAGTACGCGGCGCTTTCATCGACGCCGCAGCTCGAGCAGTACGAGCTCGACCAGCTCGACGCGTCGCTGCGTTAACGAGCCCGAGCCCAAAAACGAACGTTCGGATCGGCAAAACGCGACGACTCTGCGTTCCTTCGAAGGTGCAAGACGAACGTCTGTGGAAGATCGGGCTCCGGCCTACGGCCTGGGCTCGGGCTCGATCGGAGACCGGCGCTAACGTCGTCGGCAGATCGCGACGAGAAAGCCGCCGTGATCGCGCGCGACCGGCGCGTCGGCCAAGCGATGCTCGGCCCAGCGAATCGCCGCGCCGAGCCCGGGGACGCGCAACAGCGCCGCGACCGGCGTGACCACGCGGATCCCGCGCGTCGCGACCCAGTCGAGCTCGGCCGGCAAGTACGAGCGAATCGCGGCGGCGTCGTCGTAGCGCGTGTAGACGTGCTCGTCGTTCGCTTGCTCGGAGATCTTCGTCGGCGGCTTGAGTGCCTTGACGAGCCGGCGGAGCGACCGCGCGTTGTAGAACTCGGCGATGACGTAGCCGCCGGGCCGCACGACGCGCGCCATCTCGCGCAGCGCGCCGGCGATGTCGGGGATGTGCGCGAGGACCTTGAACGAGTACGCGACGTCGACCGACGCGGTCGGCACCGGCAACTCCGTCGCCGACGCCTGCGCGACGCCCAGCCCGCGCTGCACGGCGCGGCCGAGCATGCCGGCCGAGAGATCGATCCCGTGCGCAGAGCTCGCGAACTGCGCGACGCGGTCCAGGATCAGCCCGGTGCCGCAGCCGACTTCGAGCGCGTCCTTGCCGGCGGCGTAGCGCTCGAGCAGCTCGACCTCGAGATCGTCGAGCATCCGGTGATACGGCAGATGGCGCTCACGCTCGTACCACCCGGCGAAATCGTCGTAGTAGGCACGGTTATCGAGCCGGGACATCGTGCGCACAATATCGCATGCCCAGTCGTACCCCACGACAGGTGCGCATCGTTGCTATGAAGGGAGCCTCATGCGCAGGCGGTCCGAGCGGTACGAGCTCGATCTGACGGTGGAGTTGTTCTCCGAAGCGAACGCGGCACGGGTGGCGGTGGGTGACCTATCGCGCACGGGCATGTTCCTCGAGCTGGAGGCACCGCGGCCGATCGGTGAGGAGATTCACATCGCGATGTTCTTCGAAGGTCGTCAGCTCGCGAGCGCGGCGACCGTCGTGCACGGCCTGTCGACACCGATCGCGAACGCGCTCAATCGCCGGCCCGGCAACGGCGTCGCGTTCGCGCCGGCGACGCGGCATGCCGACGCGCTGTTCTTGCGCGCCGTCGATCGGCTGTGCGCGGCACGCGCGGCGTCGCGGCCGCAGCGCGTGATCTTGCGCGGCCAGCTCTCCGACATCGGCTTGCCGGCCGTCCTCGTGATGCTCGAGCAAGAGCGCAAGAGCTGCCGGATCCAGGTCGAAGGTCCGTATCGCGCGTGGATCGAGCTCGTCAACGGCGCGATCGTGGCGGCGGGCGCCGACGGCCGCTTCGGCGATCCGCGTACGACCGTGATGGATC
>DASXEF010000935.1:0-3476 GCA_036490255.1 Kofleriaceae bacterium | reverse complement strand
GGGTGGGTTCCGAGCGAGTAGCCTCCGCCCGCCGTATCAAACCGGCACCGACGCACCGCAGGCTCCGAGCGAAGGGGCCCAGCCCCACGCGCGAGCGATCGCCGAGTCGCGACCACGCGAGCGATCGTGATCGCGAACTTCGGTTCCACGGCACTAGTTACTCAAGAAATCGATCAGCACTTTGTTGAAATCGGCCGGGTCTTGCCACAACGCGAAGTGGCTCGTGTCCTTGAGCACGGCGAGCTTCGCGTGCGGGATCAGCTGCGCCATCTCTTCGACCTGCGCGAGCACGATGATCTCGTCGTGATCGCCGTCGGCGACCATCGTCGTCGCCGTGATGCCGCGCAGCTGATCTTTGGTAAAGCCCATCGGGTTACGCCACACCGGCAGTAGCCAATCGACGAGCTCGTCGAACTGGCGCGGCGTGGCCTTCGACAGCTTGAGGTAGTCGGCGCGTGACTTCGCGGCGTACGCGGCGAACGTGGCCGAGCGCTGGCCGCCGCGCGGCTTGCTGCCGTTGACGTCGTAGTTCGTACCGAACACGAAGAGATGATCGACGCGGTCGGGATGCGCGATCGCGATCTTCAGCGCGATCTCGCCGCCGTCGCTCCAGCCGACGATCGACGCGCGCTTGAGCGCGAGCTTGTCCATCACCGCGATCACGTCGCGCGCCATCGCATCGTAGGTGACCGGCACACGCGTGCGCGTGCTGCGGCCTTGGCCACGCGAATCGATCGCGATCACGTGAAAATGCTCGGCGAGCGCCGGCACTTGGTTGCTCCAATGATCCGAATTGCCGAGCCCGCCGTGCAACAAGATCACGGGTGCGCCCTGGCCGTAGCTCTCGTAGTAGATCTCCGCGCCGTCGACGCTGACCGTGTCGTGCGACGTCGGCTCCGGCATCGGCGGCGGCAGCGGGCACGTCTGCCAGCGCGGCGTGTCTGCCGACGCTGCCGACGCCAGGGCGATCAGAGCTGCGATCGCGGCTCGCACGCCGCCATCATAGCGTAGGTTCGCGCGCGGTGATCTACGCCCGCTGGCTCACAGGCCGGGCTTCAAGATCAGGCTGATCGAGAACGTCGCCTCGTCGCGTGGCGACCTGAAGTGCCATTGCGCCATCTGCGCGGCCATGCAGTGATCGACAGCATCGTCGACGCCGGTCGCCGACGGCTCGTGCACGCGGCCGTTTTCGACCACCGTGAGCTCGAGCGTGACCTTGCCCTCGAGCGACGCGTCGGCCTTGAGCGCGACGCGATAGCAGTGCTGGAGCCCGGCGACGTACGCGCTCCTGATCTTCGCGACGATGTCTTCCTGATCCGGATCGGGATGCGATTGCGGCACGATCGACATCCGCACCGGCACGTGCTCGTCGTCGCGGGTAACTTGCGTCAGGTGCTGCTCGCCGGTCTGCAGCTTCGAGCCGTCGCCGATGTGCATGCGATCGTCGACGCGCGGGCCGTGCGAGCCGTCGCCGATCGTCGCGTGCGTGTTGCGCGCGTTCGCGATCTGCGTGCCGAGGTCCGCGCCGGGCTGGCGCGAGCTCATGCCGCCGAATCCGCTCGAGCCGTCGTCGCCGGTGAGGATGTTCGCGAGCCGTTGCGCTTCGATCGCCGACGGCGGCGGTGGCAGCGCGGTTGCCGCCACGATCGGTTGATGCGCGACTTCATGCGCGACGCCGGGACCCGGCGCCGGGGTCGTAGTCGGCGGTGTCGTCGGGGTCGTCGGATCCACGCGATCGACGTAGTCGGGCAGCTGCACGTCGATGCCGTCGTCGTGAAAGCGCTCGGCGAAGCTCGGCAGCGTCTCGGCATCGCGCGTGATCGCCCAGGCGATGACCGCGGCATGCACGGCGAGCGACGCGCCGACGATCGCCGCGAGCTTGCGATCGAAGCTCACGCGACGGAGCTCGGCCGGCAGCTGCGGTCGCGGCATCGGCGCGGCGAGCGCGATCGACTGAAACAGGATCGTCAGCTCGCCGAGCTCGACCTTGCCGCGGTTGCCGACGGTCTTGACCTTCGCGCCGGGCATCGCATGGAGCTCGAGCGCCGGATCGAACAGCACGTGCTCGCGTGGCAGGCCGTCGATCGGCAGCGACAGCATGCAGCGCAGCGACGTGCCGATCGTGACCGGTCCGGCGCGCACGATGCGCTCCTCGACGAGCTGGCCCGAGAGCACGACACCGATGCGCAAACCTCGCGACATGATGATGAGAACGCGCGTCGCGTCACGACGATCTAGACAGCCGGCCTGGTAACGGATATATGTCTGTCATTGCGGACGTATCTCAGGCCCCATTTACGCGCCCTCGAGGACGAAGCCGTCCACGTGATGCGCGAGCTCGCGGCCGAGCGGGAACGGCCGTGCCTGCTGTTCTCGGGCGGCAAGGATTCGATCGTCCTGCTCCGGCTCGCCGAGAAGGCGTTTCGCCCGGCGCGGTTCCCGTTTCCGCTGATGCACGTCGATACCGGCCACAACTTTCCGGAGACGCTCGAGTACCGCGACCGCCGCGTCGCCGAGCTCGGCGAGCGGCTGATCGTCGCGAGCGTGCAAGACTCGATCGACCGCGGCCGGGTGGCTGAAGAGACAGGGCCGCGCGCGTCGCGCAATCGGCTGCAGACCACGACGCTGCTCGACGCGATCGAAGCGCATCAGTTCGATGCGGCGATCGGCGGCGCACGTCGCGACGAAGAGCGCGCGCGTGCAAAAGAACGCATCTTCAGCCACCGCGACGAGTTCGGCCAATGGGATCCGAAGCAGCAGCGGCCCGAGCTGTGGTCGCTCTACAACGGACGCGTTCGGCGCGGCGAGCACCTGCGCGTGTTCCCGCTGTCGAACTGGACCGAGCTCGACGTCTGGGAATACATCCGGCTCGAGGCGATCCCGCTGCCGTCGATCTACTTCACGCATCACCGCGAAGTGTTCGAGCGCGACGGCATGGTCTACGCGGCGAATCCGTTCGTGAAGCTACTGCCGAACGAGCGCGTCGTCGTCGAGAACGTTCGGTTTCGCACGATCGGCGACATGACGTGCACCGGCGCGATTCGCTCGACCGCGCGCACGCTCGACGACGTGATCGCCGAGGTCGCCGCGGCACGCGTGACCGAGCGCGGTGCAACGCGCGCCGACGATCGGTTCACCGAAGCGGCGATGGAAGATCGCAAACGCGAGGGCTACTTCTAATGCCGGGTTTGGATACCGACGCCGAGCTGTTGCGGTTCTCGACCGCGGGATCCGTCGACGACGGCAAGTCGACGCTGATCGGCCGCTTGCTCTACGACACCAAGACGGCGTTCGAAGATCAGCTCGAGCACGTTGCCGACGTGTCGCGCCGGCGCGGCGACGAGCGCACGAACCTCGCGCTGCTCACCGACGGGCTGCGCGCCGAGCGCGAGCAGGGCATCACGATCGACGTCGCGTATCGCTACTTCGCGACGCAGCGCCGCAAGTTCATCATCGCGGACACGCCCGGGCACATC
>DASXEF010000875.1:0-3982 GCA_036490255.1 Kofleriaceae bacterium | reverse complement strand
CACGCCCTGATTCGGCGCGCTCTCGGGCCGTCGGCGCCGGTGAGCTCGCGCGCCGTGATCGCGTCGAGGTCGCGCGAGAGCGAGAGCTCTTGGGCGACCACGACCCGCCGCTCCATGCTCTCGAGGTATGCCGAGGCCATGCTCGACTTGATCGTAGTTCGGCCAAAGCCGGCCGGCGTCGAGGTTCGAGTGAGCTTCGAGTGAGCCTCAACGAACGCCGATTGCTGCCGATATTTCGGAGGTGAGCCGGCTCCGACGTACGAGCAACCCGCCCGAGGTCGACGACTATCAGCTCGGCGATCTGCTCGGCCGCGGCGGTATGGGCGAGGTTCGCATGGCGCGCCACACGTCGGGGCGTGTAGTCGCGATCAAGACGGTGCGCCGGACGCTGTCGCGCGATCCGATCGTGTGCCGCCAGTTCGAGTCCGAAGCATCGCTGCTCCAGCTCATCGATCATCCGAACGTCGTACGCGCGATCGACGCCGGCAAGAGCCGCACGGGCGAGCCGTTTCTCGCGATGGCGCGCGCGTACGGCACGCGGCTCGACGAAGAGCTCGCCGACGGCGACACGCTCGAGCGCGACCGCGTCGTCGCGATCGCGACGCAGTTGCTCGAGGGCCTCGTCGCGATCCACGACGCCGGCGTGCTCCACGCCGATCTCAAGAGCAGCAACGTTTTGATCGACGAGCTCGATCGCGTGACGATCATCGACTTCGGGCTCGCGCGCCGCCGCGGCGAAGCCTCGGAGCTCACGCTCGTCGCCGGCACGCCCGCGTACATGGCCGGCGAGCTGCTCGACAACAAGCCACCGACCGTCGCGAGCGACATCTACGCCGCGGGCGTCGTGCTGTACGAGATGCTCGCGGGCTCGCCGCCGCTGCCGCGCGATCTGCCGGTCGTGATGTTGTGGTCGCGGCGGATGCACGAGGCGGTCGAGCCGCCGTCGCAGCGCGCGCCGGAGCGCGACATCACGCGCGAGCTCGACGCGATCATCCTGCGTGCACTCGATCGCGATCCGGCAGCGCGCTTCGCATCGGCGCGCCAGCTCGCCGACGTGCTCGCGCCCGCACTCGCGCGCTGGTGCGGCACGCTGCCCGCCGTCGACGAGATCGCGACGCGCGAATGGGTGCGCACCGCGTCGTCCGCGAACCTGGCACCGACGCTGCGCCGCGTCGAGATGAAGACGCCGGCCGAGCAGGTCGCGCTCGCGCTCGACGCCGTCGGCGTGCGCGTCGCCGACCACGATCCCACCGGCGCGATTCACATCATCGACATCGCGCTCGGCCACGTCGGCACGGCGCCGGAAGCGTGGCGGCTCGAGCTCGTGCTCGCCGCGCTGTGCGATCACACCGGCCAGCGCGATCGCGCGATCGAGGTCGCGCGCCGCGCCGTCGCGCGCGCACACGAATCCACCGATCCGACGGCGCGCACGCGCACGAAGGCGTTGCTCGCGCGACTCGGCGGCCCGCGGATGGCACGTGGCAGCGGATCGCCGAAGCGGTCGTCGCCCGACGACGATCGCTAGAAGATCCGGATGAACACGACCGCGAGCACGCCGGCGTGCAGCGCGATCACGACGAGCGGGCGTCGCGGCAGCAGCGCGTAGCCGATCGTGCTGGCGATCGCGTAGATGACGGTCTGGACGACGAGAAACGCGTCGAAGAACGCCGCGTAGGGCTCGTTCCAGGTCCAGCACGTGTAACCGAGCACGATCGTCGCGATCGTGCCGATCAGCGCGACATGGATGCGTGATGCGGTCACGCAGATGGGATGCCGGCGATCGGCTACGGGCTGCGTAGAAATCGCAGATAGATCGCGACGAACACCAGCACGATGCCGACGTTCGCGAACAGGCGCGGCAACGGCCGATCTTTGAGGAACGCGAGATCCACGCCGACGATGACGACGATCATCGCGATCAGATAGAGCGCGACGGTGACCTGTCTGCTCATACGCGGTGCATACCACCTGCGCCGCGCTTGGCTACTCCAGCGAGCATTGCCCCGAGCTCATGCATTCCCTGAGGCAGTGGACGCCGCTGCCAAACGCGCTCGTGCAATCGTCGTCGGAGTCGCATGCGATCGAGCACACTTCCGCGTCGACGTAGCACGAGCCGTCCGCCTCCGAGGTTTGGTGGATCGCGAGGCACGTGAAACCCGAGGGACAGCCGGAACCGCACGCACGACCGAGGTCCGCGGCGGACAGCGGAGGCGTACTCGTGCAGCCCATCGCCACGATCAGCGCGAGCGCCCGCATCAGCGCTTCTGATTGAGCGCGTACTTCTTCATCTTGTCGATCAGCGTCACGCGCGACACGCCGAGCCGGCGCGCGGCTTCCGACTGATTGCCGCCGGTCGAATCGAGCGCACGCGCGACGAGGCCGCGCTCGAACGCTTCGACCTGCTCCTTGAGCGACGGGCCGTTGCGCGCGTCGGGCGGTGGATCGGCGTCGTTGGAATCCGGGATCGCCGGCGCTGCCGCAGCGGTCGCCGCGCCGAGCTCGGCGGCACGAAAATCGGCGAGCCCGATCACGCCGCCGCTCGACAGCGCTGCGAGTCGCGCGATCGTGTTCTCGAGCTGGCGCACGTTGCCGGGCCAATCGGTGCGCACGAGCGCGTCGACGAGCCCGGCCTCGAGCGAGATCGTGCCGAGCCCGAAGCGTTCGCCGTAGCGGCGCGCGAACTCTTCGGCGAGCGCCGGGATGTCGTCCTTGCGATCGCGCAGCGGCGGCACGACGAGCTCGACGACGGCGATGCGGTAGTAGAGGTCTTCGCGAAACGAGCCGGCTTTGACGTCGGCGGCGAGATCGCGGTTCGTCGACGCGACGACGCGGACGTCGACTTTTTCGATCCGGCCCGAGCCGACGGGCTGGATCTCGCCTTCTTGCAGCGCGCGGAGCAGCTTCGCCTGGATCGCGGGCGGCAGCTCGCCGACCTCGTCGAGGATCAGCGTGCCGCCGTTCGCCTGCAAGAAGAAGCCGGGGCGTGAGGCGACGGCGCCGGTGAACGCGCCGCGGACATGGCCGAACAACTCGGCGTCGGCGAGCTCGGCGGGCAGGGCGGCGCAGTTGAAGCGAACGAGCGGCTTGGTCGCGCGCAGCGATTGCGCGTGGAGCAGCTCGGCGACGAACTCTTTGCCGGTGCCGGTCTCGCCGCGGACGAGCACGGTGACATCGCGCGACGCGACGCGCTGCGTGGCTTCGAGCAAGCGCCGCATCGGTCGCGATGCGCCGATGATGCGGCGGCCGAGCGTCTGCTCGGCGGCGAGCCGGCGGTTATCGACGCGGAGCCGGCGGGTCTCGAGCGCGCGCTCGATCACGACCGCGACCTCGTCGATGTCGAACGGCTTCGACAGGTAATCGTAGGCGCCTTGCTTCATCGCCGCGACGGCGACGCGCTCGCTGCCGTGCGCGGTGAGCAAGATGACCGGCAGCTGCGGATCGCGCGCGCCGATCTGACTCATCAGCTCGAGGCCGTCCATCTTCGGCATCGAGAGATCGGTGAGCACGGCTTCGGCTTCATCGAGCTTGGTCAGCGCTTCGACGCCGGACCTCGCGGTGACGACCTTGTGGCCGCGCTCGAGCAACAGCTCCGACAGCGTGAACAGGACACCGGGCTCGTCGTCGACGAGCAACACGCAGGACATTAAGCTCGTGCCTCGACCATCGCGGCGCGGCTACCGAGCTCGGCGGCAACGGCGGCTGCCGTCGGCAGCTTGATCGTCGCGACCGTGCCGCGGCCGTCCGTGCTGGCGTAGCCGAGCGTGCCGCCGTGCTGCGCGATCACGCCTTGCGCGAGCACGACGCCGAGGCCGGTGCCGTTCGGCCGCGTCGTGAAGAACGACGTGCCGAGCCGTTTGAGATCGTCCGGCGTGATGCCGCGACCGGTATCTTCGACTTCGACGACGACATCGGGGCCGCCGTTCTTGACGCGCAACATCACGGCGCCGCCGTTTGGCGTCGCTTCGATCGCGTTCGCGACCAG